>USGM01000016.1 GCA_900554205.1 uncultured Lachnospiraceae bacterium | reverse complement strand
GATTCTGAGGCTGGATAAGCGAGCGGATATCCTTCTGAATCGCCTTCGCCAGCATCTCAATCTCATGCCGCGCGGAATACGGATCGTGCGGATACATATTGGTATTACAAATATCATCGCACTTTATGAAGTCCACGCCCCACTGCGCATAGAGCTCCAGAATCGAATCATAATACGACTGTCCCTCCGGCAGATTCCGCACACCGTACATATCCGGGTTCCATCTGCAGATTGAAGACGGATCAGCGATCTCGTTGGCGGTCGTCGTTGTTCCCTTTACCGAAAGGTGCCTGTGCGCGGCATCTCTGGGAATGCCCCTCATGATATGGATGCCCAGCTTAAGTCCGAGCGCGTGTACATAGTCTGCCAACGGCTTGAAGCCTGCCCCATTGGCAGAAGACGGAAAGCGCTCCGGGTCAGGCAGCAGTCTGCCGTATTCATCCATCTCCAGCTCATTGAAGGGAATATACTGATACTTGTCTCTCTGGCTTCCCGCGCCATGTGCAAACCATTCGATGTCGATCACCACATACTCCCAGCCGAACTCCTTCATATGTGCTGCCATGAAATCGGCATTTGCCTTGATCTGCTCCTCATTCACCGTTGTGTCATAGTAGTCATAGCTGTTCCACCCCATCGGCGGTGTCAGTGCAAATTTGTTCTTATCCATCTTCTCCTCCTTTTATTTTAATTAGTATTTTTCTGACATTCTTGTCTTCCTCTGTAATTTCAATTATAATAATGCATATCGTGTTTCACAAGGATAAAAAGCTGACTGAAAGGGTAATTTTCTGATGTATCGAAACAGAAGCTGCTTCGGCGTACTGAATATAGATGAGCAGGATTCTCCCCTCCTGCTCTACGACGGCGGAGTTGAACTCCGTCAGCAGGAAAATTATGATTTTAACAACTCTGACCGCCCGGATTTCAAAGGCTATCTCTTCCAGTACACGCTGACCGGAGAGGGCTATTTTCAGAAGGACGGTGTCACTACGGCGCTCCCGCCCGGAAGCGGCTTTCTCGTGCCTGTCCCGGGAGACAGCAGATATTTTCTCGGCGAGCTTCCATGGGAACTCCTGTACCTTCACTTCGACGGAGCGGCGGCGCAGCCTCTTGTCCAAAGGATTACTGCACTCACCGGCGGCATCCTGCATCTTTCGCCGGAAAGCTCACCGATCCATATGCTCCTGAATCTCCAAAACCGGCTTACCTCCGGCGGGCATCTGGCGAAATATGAGGGCGGTGAGTTTCTCTACCAGTTTCTATGTGCCCTGCTGCGCGAAATCGAACAGCCGAAGGGAAAATCCGTCCCCCCGCTCGTCGAACGCGCCTCCGGGCTGATGCAGTCAGAATACGCCGCGCTCTCCGGTGTGGAGGAGCTCGCACAACGCCTGCATGTCTCCACCGCCCATCTGACAAGACAGTTTTCCGCTTGTATGGGAGTCAGCCCTATACGCTACCTGACAAAGCTGCGTCTGGAGGCAGCAATGAATGATCTTTTGAACTCCGAAGCCGATCTCGAGACAGTCGCCCGCAGGAACGGCTTTGCCGGAGGAAACTACTTCTGCAAGGTCTTCCGCAGGGCAGTCGGGCTCTCTCCCACCCAATACAGACGCCTAAAGCGCTGAAATACGCCGGTAAGGCACTCTCGCCGCCGGAACCGCCAGAGACGCATTCGATGTATGTACCGACTGGTCGTCAAAGAAAATCTGGGCACCGAATGCCTTCAGGAACTCCTTCTTTTCCATGCCGCCCAGGAAGAAGGCTTCATCGACCCACACATTCCACGCCCGCAGTGTGCGGATCACCCTCTCATGTGCGGGAGCGCTGCGCGAGGTGACAAGCGCTGTCCTGATCGGACAGTTCTCCCTTCCAAGCTCCTGCTGCAGGGCAGACAGCTTTTTCAGGAATTTTGCGAAGGGCCCCTCTCCAAGCGGTTCCATCGCGTGTACTCTCTCATTCTCCTCGAATGCCTCCAACCCTTCCCGTCGGAAAATTGCCTCTGAGGCATCGGCGAAAAGCACAGCATCCCCATCGAATGCGATCCGTATCTGTCCCGCCCCAACCGGCATCGGAATCACATCTGTCACCCTGCCTTCCCCGTGCCCATATCCGGTGCCCTCCTGCACGCCCTCCGTACAGATGATCCCCGCGGCAATCCCGTTGTCGATAGCGCACTGCACATCCTCCTCACAGGCGGACAGAAACAGGTCTGTTCCGAAAGCAGAAAGATAGGGTGCGAGCGATGCGCCGCTGACCAGCACAGAGCGCGTGATCGGCAGACCGTAATGGGTTATCGAGTGAAATACCCTGAGGGACGTGTCCGGGCTGTTGTGGGACATGATAATCACTTCGATCAGCTCCCGCCCTTCTGCACAGTCATTCAGTCTTAACAGCGAGCGGATCAGCCGAAACCCCGGTCCGGGTTTCAACACTTCCTGCTCGTGCTCAACCTGATACCTGCAATATGCCTCAAGCCCCTGCGCTTCAAAAATTCCATTTTCCACCGTCAGATCAAACAAGGCTCTCGAGGAAACTCCAATCACCATTTTCTTGTCCGCCCAGTCTGTCCGTTTCACTGTCATATGTCTCACCCTCCGTCACAGAGAGCCCTTTTCTTTACCGGATACGATTGCACTCGTACTTTTCCAGAGTGAGAAGGCAGTTCTTCAACGCTTCGTATCGCTCCTCCGTATCACCGTCCTCGATCTCCACATCGGATGCGATCGCCATCGTCGTGATCATTTCATCCGTGATCCGGTGATGCAGTCCGGCAAGGATATTCAGACGCTGCTCATAACTGTCTGCATCCAGGAACTCCAGCACAAGCGGGTCAAGAGCGGCTTCGCCGTCCTGCTCCTCCGGCTGTGGGGCAGAGTGCTTATCCTGCTGCAAAACCGGCTCTGAAGAAGACCGCTTCTCCTCCGTCCTGCTTGCGCTGCTTTCGATACTGCCCGCCGACTCCCTCTTCTGCCTGTCCGCCTCCGGCCCCTGCAGTTCAAATCGGAACTCCTGTTCCACCTCCGGGTATTTTTCCCTGTCAACCCTGCTGACAAACATGGAGAGCGGTCTCGCATAGGTCTTAAAATCTCCGTACAGTGCCTGATAAACAACAAGCTGCTCACCCGTCTCTGTGTGCTCCGCTATCGCCGTAATCTGATAAAGGTCTCCCTTAAAATGCTTGTAAATTTCGTGTGGTTTCGGAATAAATGCCATGTCCGGGGCTCCTTTCTATCTGAAAAATCCGTTCTGAAAACTCGTTCTGAAAAACTCTTATAGAAAGTATACCCCACATTTTCTGAAAAGTCATATCTTTTCTCTGTCTTACTGTGCGTTGTCTAAAAATTTATGGCAGAAAACAGCATTCTCATCAGCAAATTCAAGCTCCGACAGTTCCCTGACCAGCGCTTCCCTCTCCGCTTCCTCCAGCCTGTCAAAATCGCCATGATGAAGTGTCACGGTGTACACGCGGCTTCCGTCTGCCTCGATCACGCGCGTCAGCATGACACCGCTGTTCTGATACCCCTGTGTATTCAGAAACTTCCTCGCATCCCGGACAAGCTGTTCCTCCTTTTCCCGGTAATATCCCTCCAGCTCCGCCTGATCGAGCGATGTCCTGCTCATCACCGTCGCTGTAACGAAAAAGGCTGCAACCAACACCAACAGTATCGTTGCAGCCCAGAACCCAAGACTGCCTGCATTTTTTCTCATTGTCTCTCCTCCGTATCGAATCGATGTTCAAATGATCTTTACAGGCATATCATATAAAATTTAAAGTCCAATAAAACTCTCTCAATGAGCTAAGGCGGTGATATTCACCATACTATTTATTTTCGACCTCCCAATATCCGGTTTTCGGCGATCCGTGCCGAACGAAAATCCCCTGTTCCCTCAATTTCTTAATGTTTGCTTCTACATTTCTGCTCGCCACACCGATCTTTTCCGCCAGCCTAGATGCCGAATACCGATTATCTTCTTCCAGCAGCGCAATGATCCTCTCCTGTGTATCATTCAATACGCAGATCCGTTAAAAATTCGCTTTATTCCACTTCCCCATGCTTCCACAAGCCCCATTTGATTAAATATATTTGCGATGCCTTTGTTTCTGATTTTAGAATGTCCGCTCATGACCTCTTCATACGTCAGACCATTGTATAGCCCTCCGGGAGATGTAACCTCCAGCCGGTCATCATAAACTGCCACCTGTATACAGGATTCATCCAACAGATTCCTATGGCAATGCGCATTGATAATCATTTCCCTGATGGCTTCCGGCGGAAGTTCATATCTCTCTTTCCGCACCAGTCCATCAATCGTTGTCCCAAGTCTGATATTGCACAACACGAAATCTACAGCCTCTTCGATCTGTATATATATCGGACCGGTAAACTCCCTTTTATCCAAAAATACCGTCCTGTCCGTTCCCTTAAACACTGCACATTGTGTCTTGGAAAACGGAAAATAATCTGATGTCAGCAGCGCATAGGCATTTGTTGCCAGCAGCTGTCCCTCACTCTGCTTTAATATTTTCCAGTTGATAAGCTGTTCTTTTTTCACTTCGTGTTCTGCCATACCGATAATCAACTGCATATATAAAATATATAGCAAAGTTATTATACCATGTGCAAAGAAAAGGAAGCGTCCCGCAGGGACATTTACTTTTCGAGCCATGGCTTTGTATAATACGCCACGAAGTGGCGGCAAGACAGCTCTGCTGTCTTTAATTCTGCTGACGCAGAATTATTATACCACAACCTCAGAAAATAATCTATACAGTATAATTTTTTTCACTTCCTCCGCCATATCCTGCGGAATACAAGTGCCGCCACACATGCCGCCACGACCTCGGTCAGGACAAACGCCCACCACACACCCGACGCCTCCATGCGGCGACTCAGAAGATATGCCGCCGGTATGATGACGACAATGTACCGGAGCAATGAGATCGTAAGCGATGCCAGTCCCTCGCCAAGCGCCTCCAGCGTTCCGGAACAGTTCACAGATACAGAAGATACGACAAACCCAAGGCTGATAATGCGGAGAGCCGTCCTGCCGATCAGTATCGTATCCGCATTCTCCGTAAAGAGTCCGATCAGCTGCTCCGGCAGGAGATAGCATGCCGCCGTCCCCAGTGCCATGATCAGCATAATCATGCCAAGGGATAGTCTGCTGATCTTCTCCACGCGCCTGTTTTCGCCCGCACCGTAATTATAGCCGACCAGCGGTCTGATTCCCTGAATGATTCCGTTTGCCGGCAGATAGATAAAGGTCTGGAGCTTATAGTAAGCGCCGAGGACAAGCACGTAGGTCTCGGAATATGCTGCAAGAATCCCATTCAGCGCGGAGATCAGCACGGAGGGCAGTGCCATGTTGAGCGTTGCCGGGATGCCGATTCCATACATGCGGCCGCAGACCTCCCTGTCCGGCTTCAGCTTCTCCCGCAGGATGCTGACGGGCAGCGGTCTCGCCTTCGCAAAGCCCATGTAAGCCGCCAGTGTCAGCACCTGCCCGATTCCCGTCGCAAGCGCCGCACCTTTGATCCCCATTCTCGGGAAAAATCCGATGCCGAAGATCAGAAGCGGGTCCAGAACAATGTTCGCTACGAAGCCGATCACCATGCAGAACATCGTCTCCTTCATTCTCCCGACCGCCTGAAAGATCTTCTCATAGGTGATCCCGACATTGACCGCTATGGCAAAGAGAAAGACAATATAGGAATAATCCAGCCCCAGCCGGACAACCGTGTCCTTCGAGGTAAAAGCTCCCAGAAATGCCCGCATACCGACAAAGCAGAGCGCCATCAGAAGAATCCCGTGCAGCACACTGAACAGGATTCCCTGCGTCGCAGCCTCGTCCGCCTTCTCCTTCTTCTCCGCCCCAAGATAAAATGCAATCATGGCATTCACTCCAACGCCGAAGCCGACCGCCACGGCAGTCATCAGGTTCTGTGCGGGGTACACGAGGGAGAGCGCCGTCATGGCATCCTCGGAAAGCTTTGCTACAAAATAGCTGTCAACGATATTGTAAAGGGAATTAAATGCCATCGAAAGCATCATGGGCAGCACCATGGACAACACCAGCGGAAATATCTTCTTCTCTTTCATAAAGGTCTGATTCATAAGTTTCTCCTCCTGCGGACACAAAAATTCGCCACACAGCCGTTAAGCTATGTGGCGAAAAAAGATTTTAATCTTGAAAAATCCACACCCATTGGGTTTTATGTCGTCATTATAAGGGATATTCCCTTAAAAATCAACAGATATTTAGGTCACTCGCAGTCACAGGTCTTGGCAACCACGCTTCGCAGGTTCCGGTTGCCTAAGAAGCCGCACGCCTCCAGTCCCTTCTCGATGATCTCGTGCCAGCTCCGGGCGGAAAGCTCTACAACGCTGTCGTCGTCAAACTCTATCGTGCAGGCATTCTCCACCTGACAATTATTTCCGCAGGCAATCTTATACATATTCTTTCTGCTGATCGCCCCGATCTCCTCCAGCGTGTTAATCATGCGGTAAACCGTCGCCGTGCCGATCTGTTTATCCTGCTTTGATGCCTTATAGAAGATCTCCTTGCAGCAGGAGCAGTCTTCCTCCAGAATGATGTCCAGCAGCATAAGGCGCTGCTTCGTGATGCGGCAGCCCTGTTCGCGGAGCTTCTGGATGATAAGCTCTCTCTGCATCTGCGTCCTTTGATAGCTCCTCATATTCCCCGAACCATTAGCGGTCTGTACTCCACCCATTCGTTATCTCCCTTTCTTTATCCAAAACAGACATTGCAAGACTCACAGCCCTTCCGTAAACAGTTGCACAAGATGCACCTGACCACAAGCAGCGCACTCTGGAGCCGCCGGTGCTTACATGGCGTACTCCGGCATGTTATGCACCGCTGCGAGCGGAGGGTAGCGCAAGCGTGCCTGCGGTGGTCTGTGCATTTTGTACAACGTCACTTGCCAAAACACGAGTCTTGCAATCGCCTGATCGCTGCCCTGTTAGTGGGAACAGCCCTTGCAATGAGAACAGTCGCCGCCACAGGCAGACTTTCCGCTCTTTTTATCCTTTATCATGCTGCGCACGATCGCCGCCACAACAAGTACCAGTACCGCACCTACTATAAATGTTCCCATATCGGATGCCTCCCATCTGAATTACAATAAAGACACGGGGAGGGATCGCCGTTCCGCAACCCCTCCCCCATCAGTCTCATTACTTTACTACGTTCTTATTCTTGTCAGGTCTGAAAAGCATATAGAAGAAAAATGCTACAATCAGGATTGCAATGACGCTCCAGATGCCGAAGCTGCATGCTCCTGTGAACAGTCCTGCGATTCTGTATACTACCAGAGATGCCAGATAAGCCAGACCGCACTGATAGCCGATTGCAAACCAGAACCACTTGGTATTGTTCATCTCCCTCTTGATTGCACCCATTGCAGCGAAACAAGGAGCGCAGAGAAGGTTGAATACCAGGAAGGAGAAGCCGCTTGCACCGTTAAACACACCTGCCATGTTCTGGTAGATGGTTCCGTCGCCGCTGCTGTAGAGGATACCCATTGTACCTACAATGTTCTCCTTTGCAACCAGACCGGTGATAGATGCAACCGTTGCCTGCCAGTTGCCCCAGCCCTGAGGAATGAAGATCCATGCAATCGCGCTGCCGATCTTTGCCAGAATACTGAACTCGATCTCGTCCTCAGCGAGCATTCTGAAGGTACCGTCAACAACTCCGAAGTAAGTCGTGAACCATACAACGATGGTGGAAAGCAGAATGATGGTTCCTGCCTTCTTGATGAAGGACCAGCCACGCTCCCACATGCTGCGCAGTACAGCGCTGACCTTCGGCCAGTGGTAAGCGGGAAGCTCCATAACGAAGGGAGCCGGATCGCCGGAGAACATCTTTGTCTTCTTCAAAATAATACCGGAGCAGATGATTGCTGCAATTCCGATGAAATATGCACTTGCAGATACAAGCGGTGAACCGCCGAAGATCGCGCCTGCGATCATTGCAATAAAGGGAACCTTTGCACCACAGGGGATGAAGGTTGTTGTCATGATCGTCATACGGCGATCCTTTTCGTTCTCGATCGTTCTGGATGCCATGACACCGGGAACGCCGCAGCCCATACCGATCAGCATAGGAATGAAGGACTTACCGGAAAGACCAAACTTACGGAAGATACGGTCCATGATGAATGCGATACGAGCCATATATCCGCAGTACTCAAGGAATGCCAGCAGGATGAACAGTACCAGCATCTGAGGCACGAAGCCCAATACAGCGCCGACACCTGCTACAATACCATCAACGATCAGACCCTGCAGCCACTCAGCGCAGTTGATCTTCTCAAGACCAGCGGAAATTGCATCCGGGATACTGGGAACGAATACACCGTACTCCGCAGGATCAGGCTCCTCACAACCGTAAGACTTTGCAACAGCCACAGCATCAACCAGCTCGTCATAGCTTGAAGAAACTTCCTCCGTTGCCAGAGTCTCCTCATCTTCTACAAGGTAGGTTGCCTCTGCGGAAGCGTCAAACATGCCAACCAGATTATCCAGTGCAGCTGCAGCAGTATCGCCGTCAAACTCCTCGGACTCTGTGTCCAGAGCGTCTGTGATCGCTTCCACATCCATTCCCTGCTCTTCCGCATAGGAGACAAAGCCATCGATTACCGTCTGTGCATCGCCATACTCCTCGGAAACCTCGCCGTAAGCCTTGGAACCGATGCCGAAAAGATGGAAGCCGTCACCGAAAAGATTGTCATTTGTCCAGTCGGTTGCCGCAGCACCAACCGTTGACATTGCAATATAGTATACCAGCCACATTACTACGAAGAAGATCGGCAGAGCCAGAATACGGTTCGTTACGATCTTATCGATCTTATCGGAAACCGTCATCTCATTCTTTGCCTTCGCCTTCTTTAAGCAGCTTCCGATGATGGAAGAGATGAAGCTGTATCTCTCGTTGGTAATAATGCTCTCGGTATCATCGTCGAAAGCATCCTCCAGAGCCTTGATCTGGGCTGACACATCGGGAGTGCTCTTCATGGCAGCACCGATCTTGTCATCCTTCTCCAGCAGCTTGATTGCGAAGAATCTCTTCTGGCTCTCTTCCTCTGCTGTCAGCTTTGCCTCTACCTCGCTGATCGCGTTCTCCAGCTTTGCATCAAACTTATGTACCAGCTTTACGGGAGCCTTCTTCTTTGCAAGGGCGATTGCCTTCTTTGCAAGATCCTCGATACCGGTTCCCTTCTGTGCGGAAATCTCAACTACCTCACATCCGAGACTCTCGGAAAGCTTTGCGGTGTTGATCTGGTCTCCGCTCTTCTTGACAATATCCATCATGTTGATTGCCATGATGACCGGAATGCCAAGCTCAATAACCTGTGTGGAAAGGTACAGGTTTCTCTCAAGGTTTGTTCCGTCGATGATATTGATAATCGCATCGGGCTTCTCATTGATCAGATAATTTCTTGCCACCACTTCCTCAAGAGTATACGGGGAAAGTGAATAGATACCAGGTAAGTCCATCAGGGTGACCTCTTTGTCAACCTTCAGCTTACCTTCCTTTTTCTCTACCGTTACACCGGGCCAGTTACCTACATACTGGTTGGAACCGGTCAATGCATTAAATAATGTTGTTTTACCGCAGTTAGGATTACCTGCTAATGCAATTTTGATTGACATTTTGTTCCTTCTTCCTCTCTCAAAGATTTGTCTTTACTACCTTTGGTTAGCTATTGCTAACTATTCTTCCTAAAAAAAGACGCAGTCACAATTTCAGCTTATTCTACCTCAATCATTTCCGCATCTGCTCTACGCAGGGAAAGCTCATAGCCTCTCACTGTCACCTCGACGGGATCACCCAGCGGAGCTACCTTTCTCACATAGATCTCCACTCCCTTTGTAATTCCCATGTCCATGATACGTCTCTTGACAGGTCCTTCTCCGGAAAGCTTCTTGACCGTTACGGTCTGCCCAACGGCAACTTCCTTCAGTGTTTTCATAACATTCTCCTTCCTATTTCTCTTACACCATTATTTTATTCGCCATATCTTTTCCTATGGCAACTCTGGATTCCTTGATGTTCACGATGATATTGCCCGCCGCTTCGGAAATCACCGTCACACTGCTGCCGACAACAAAGCCCAGCTTCTCCAGAAACAGTCTGGTCTCCTCCTTGCCACCGACCTTCTTGATCACATTGCTCTCCCCTGCAGGAACCATTGACAAAGGCATCATGCATTCTCCTTTCGTACGCCATCACTATTTGAGAATCATTTTCATTTCTTCACTGGTTAGTATATGCGAACCTTTGTCGGTTGTCAATAACTTTTTTTATATTTTTTTAGAAAATAAGGACTGTCATATCATTCACGCTGTTCCGTGGGATATGGCAGTCCTCTGTCCATGTCTTTCTTCTATATAATATGAGGCTGGTTATCCGCTTCTTACTGAATCTCCTCCAGCTTGTAGATGAACTTGACGCTTCCCTCCATGTCATCCGCGATGCCCGCATAGGAGCGATAGCTCTTCGCTGCATCTGCCGTAGCCTTGAAGCGGTCAAGCTTCTCGCTCAGGCTGTCCTCGTCGAAGGCATCAAGGATCTTGCTGATACCCTCCTCGTCAAAGGTCACCAGACCATCCTTTAATTCCAGAGCGCCGTCCTTCAGCTGCTTTACGCCATCCAACAGGGCAACCGAACCCTCCGCCAGGGAATCAATACCCTTCTTCAACGTGTCAGTGCCGCTCTTAAGGCTCTCGGTCCCTGTCGCAAGCTCTCCCGCACCGGATGCGAGGGCTCCTGCGCCGCTTTCCAGCTGTGCCGCACCGTTCTCCAGCTGCGCCGCACCGTCCTTCGCCGAAGCCACGCCGTTGGTGTAAGCGATCAGTCCCTGATAGAACTGGTTATAGCTGTCGAGCGATGCCTTAAGTCCGGCAATCTGTGCTGCACCGGCGCTCAGATTACCCGCCTGCGCCTGCATCTGCTCCTCCACATTGGTCTGGATCAGTTCATTCTTCTTCGCGGCAACGTTGGTATTAATCAGCTCCTGCTTCTTCGCAGCTACATTGGATTCGATTGCCGCCTGAACCTCTGCGGACTGCATATTTGCGTCCACCGCTGCATCAATCTGGGCTGCAAGTGCCTGCAAGGCTGCGAGCTGTGCATCCCCGCCGGACACCGATATTCCCTTCGCCTGCTCATACATCTCGTGGTTGAAACCGGGACATGCATTCTGGACAGTGTCGGACGCAATGACCTGCGCCAGCACATTCTCTCTGACCGCATCGGTCACACCTGCCCTGATGACTGCATCGCTCTTCTCAACCTCCGCAGTCACTGCCGCCGTGATCGCCGGTGTATTTTTCTCCACCTCAGCCGTCACGGCTGCGACCACCTGCTCATACACGGTACCCTGGATCTCGCTTCCGCCGAGCTGGCTCAGAAGACCGTCCAGAAACGCCGCATAATTGTCGATCGTCATGTTCGCCGTAATGCCGAGCTGCTGCATCTGAGCATTGCTGTTCAGCGTGTCATTTGCCGTCTTGAGCAGGGACTCAAATACCTGCCTTGCCCCGCCGGTCAGCTCCCCATTCTTGGAAACCAGAGTGCTGAGCCCGGCATTGAGCTGTGCCGCGCCACTCCTCAAGGAACCCGCACCGTTTTTCAGGGTGCCAGCGCCGTCTGCCAGCTTCTTTGCACCGTCGCGCAGAGTCCCCGCACCGCTCTGCAGGTCTCCCGCTCCCTTCGCCAGCTGATCCACGCCGTCCTTTAATTCGCCGGACTTTTCGTAGAGCGTTGCAAGACCATCATACAGGTCGGAGGAACCGTCCAGCAGCTGTGTCATGCCGTCTGCCAGATCCTGCATGGCATCGCTCAGTTCATCCAGACTATCCACCTCATCCAGATTCAGACTGCTGAACAGATTGTTGACCGCGATACAGTAGGTGCTGCCCAGCGAGAAATCCTTCACATCTGCCTCTACCTCCACATAATCCGGGATGTCAATGTCCTCATCCATCTGGAGATTCTCATTCATTCCGGGGAAAGCAAGGCCGACGACAACGGACTTATCCCCGTCATTTACAAGCTTTCCGGAGGAAACCTCCACATTGGAAAACTGCTGCCCGTCGAGGATCATTCCCGTTACGACCGTGAACGGAACGGCGATCTTCTCCTGCTTTCCAGCAATTTCCGCCGTCACATATTCCTTTGCCTCGAAGCTGTAACGGATTACGACATGCCCGCTCTTTCCGGCGATCTCCGCCGCTGAAAGCTCCTTGCCGTCCAGCGTGTAGGTCGCCTTCACCGTCAGCGGCAGTTCCTTGTCAGAGGTGCCCTGATAATAGACATCTCCTCCCTCCGTATTCCAGACATAATTGTCACTCGTCACGGTAAAGCTCTCGCCGTTCTTGACTGCCTCGACATCCTTCAGCTCAGTGAAGTCCATAAGGCTCTTCTCCTGTCCCGCATTCTTGATCCAGTCGCTGACAATGACCTTATTGCTGCTGCCGTCCGCCCCTGCCATGACATAGACGGTCTCCTCCTTGCTGACCGCCGCATCGGATGCCGGATTCCAGAGGTTCTTGACAGTGTCCTTCAGCTCCTCTTCCATCTTCTTCTCATCACTGCTCTTGCCGGAGCTGTTATTCTTTCCCATCGCATATACATTGCTTCCCGCCACGCCGATGACCAGTGCCCCGGCGAGACATACCGCACCGATTTTGATTGCCTTGCTCTTCTTCTCTATCATGATAACGCTTCCTTTCCTATTCTGTTTGCTTCCTTCACTTTCTTCTTCCGGAACCCGATGCTTGTCGCGCAGATCACTCTGTCAAACAGCATGAACATCGCCGGCAGTATCAGAATAACACTGAACATGCTGACAATGGCACCCCTCGCCATCAGATTGCAGAGAGACTTGATAATGTCAATGTCCGAGTAAACCGCCACACCGAAGGTTGCTGAGAACAGTCCCAGCGCACTGACGATGATGGAAGGGATGGATGCCCCGAGTGCATTGCTGATCGCTGTTCTCTTATCGCAGCCGCTGTATCTCTCCTCCTTGTACCGGGTCGTCATCAGGATCGCATAGTCAACCGTTGCTCCCAGCTGGATCGTGCTGATACAGATCGGTGCAATAAACGGCAGCGACGTCCCCGTAAAGTGCGGCAGACCAAGGTTGATGAAAATGGAAAACTCGATTACTGCCACCAGGATCACCGGAAGGGTGATACTCTTTTCCACCAGTGCAATGATGACAAAGATTGCAATAATGGAGATCGCATTTACCACCTTGAAGTCCTCGTCGGTTGTCTCGATCAGATCCTTCGTACAGGGAGCCTCGCCGATCAGCATTCCCGTCGAATCATATTTCTTCAGGATCTCATTCAGCGCATTGATCTGTGCATTGACCTCATCCGATGCCACCTTGTATTCCGAGTTGGCGAGAATCAGCTCCCAGTTATCACTCTTCAGCATGTCATTCACGGACTTCGGAAGCATCTCCTCCGGCACGAGGGAGCCGACGACCGACTCCATGCCGAGCACATATTTCATGCCGTCCACCTGCTCCATCTCGGAGATCATGCTTCTGACATCCTTCGCGGAGACATCCGTGCTCACCAGAATCATATGTGTGGAACCGACATCAAACAGCTCGTTCAGCTTGGAGTTGGCAATAACGTAATCCATGTCCTCCGGCAGGCTGTCACTCATGTCGTAATAGACCTCCTCATTTGTCTTCTGGTATCCGTAAAATGCCGGAATCAGAATGACGAGGAACAGGACGAGGGAAACCGGGAAGTGCTTTGTGATTCCCGCCGCCAGCTTTCCCATATCCGGCAGAAGCGAGCGGTGCTTCGTCTTTGACAGGAGCTTATCCAGCACAAGGATCATGGAGGGAAGTGTCGTCACGCAGCCGATGACTCCGAGCACGACGCCCTTCGCCATGACGATTCCGAGGTCACGCCCCAGCGTGTAGCTCATGAAGCACAGCGCGATAAATCCGGCAACCGTCGTGATGGAGCTTCCGACAACAGAGGTCAGCGTCTTGCTGATGGCAATGCTCATCGCCTCCTTATTGTCATCCACCTGCTCCTTCTGTTCCTCGTAGCTGTGCCACAGAAAGATTGAGTAGTCCATTGTGACTGCCAGCTGCAGCACAGCGGAAAGCGCTTTTGTCAGGTAGGAAATCTCTCCGAGGAAATAATTGGTTCCCATGTTCAGCAGTATCGCCATACCGATACTTGCAAGGAACACAAAGGGGATGATCCAGTTGTCGAGGAAAACCATCATGGCGACGCAGGCGAGCAGAACCGCAAGCCCTACATAGATCGGTTCCTCTTTCTCGCACAGATCCTTCAAATCCGTTACCATCGCCGACATACCGGATACAAAGCACTGCTCCCCGGCAAGCTTCCTGATCTCACTGATCGCATCCATCGTCGCATCCGCGGAGGTCGAGGAATCGAAGAAGATCGCCAGCATAGTGGCATCCCCGTTGTTAAACGCATTGTAATACTTGTCAGGCAGAAGCTCCATCGGCACGGAGACATCCGTGAAGCTGTCATACCAAAGCACTGTCTCCACATGCTCCACCGTCTCAAGATCTGCCTTCAACGCAGAGACATCCTTCGGTGCCATACCCTCAATGATGACAAAGGAAAAAGCTCCCTTGCCGAAGTCCTCCATCAGGATATCCTGCCCTGTGACCGTATCGATGTCCTTGGGAAGATAGGTCAGCATATCATAGTTAATTCTCGTACTTACCATTCCGATCACTGACGGAACCAAAAGCACCAGTGCCAGAATGAGAATTGGGATGCGGCACTTTACGACCGCTTTTCCGAATTTCATGTTCATCTCCTCCTTCTCTCTTAACTGCCACCCATTTTATGCATAATTTTCCCGTTTGGAAATATACAGAAAAAGAGTGGTGTCGAAAAAACATACACCACTCTCAAAAAGTCCAATTTTTGTACACTAATAGCATTTTGCACAAATCTTATAGTTAATTTATGTATTGTTTATACAAATTTTATTTTTGCAGTTTCTCAAGCACAAGCTCGATATTTCCCCTCAGCATACTGCCCACGCGCTTGATATATTGCAGGGGATCATACTTCATGCCGCTGCCCAGCCAGTCTAAGATCAGCCCGACGAGCGCCGACCGGTAGAAGTCCTCGATCAGCTTCTTGTCCTCCTCCGACACCGTCATTCCCTGCGCCGCGCGCTCCACATACTGACGCATGACCTCGCCCGCTATGCCGTTCAGATAGCGCTCGAGGTTCTCTCTCTCAACCGAATTATAAATATGGTAGATCAGCCGCTTATTTTCCAATGCGAACTGCGCCGCCGAGATGAAGCTGTCCTCCCATGAAAATACATCCTCACGGCTCAGTATAATTTTCCTCGTCTCCTCGGTGAAAATGCTCTCCAGCAGCGCCGGAATGTCCGCAAAATGATAGTAAAAGGTATTCCGCGCGACACCACACCGGTCCGTGATGTCCTTTATCTTGATTTTATCCAGAGGTCTCTCATTCAAGAGCTCAATAAATGCCTCTGCAATCGCCTTCTTTGTCAGCTGTGACATGCTCGCCCTCCCGGGTGCTTTGACCCTCGTATTTTCCATTATACAGGTTTCACCCAAAACTTACCAGATAAATTTGCTTTCACGGCAAAACTATGCTACACTGAATCCATGAAGTAAACGCATACAGACCATAGTTTATATCGTATAACAGAATCGAGGATAGAAATGGCAGTAAACGAATCAGCAGAAAATTATCTGGAAACCATATTGATCCTGAGCAGACAGCTCCCCGTCGTCCGCTCGGTGGACATCGCCGCAGAGCTCGGCTTTAAAAAGTCCAGCGTCAGTGTCGCAATGAAGAACCTCCGCCAGAAGGATCATATTGTCATGGACAAGTCCGGCTTCATCACCCTGACCCCATCCGGCCGTGCAATCGCCGAGATGATCTACGAGCGACACGAGCTCCTGTCAGGCTGGCTGATGCAGCTGGGTGTCGATAAGAATATCGCTCTTGAGGATGCGTGCAAGATCGAGCATGTCATCAGCAAGGAGAGCTTCGACGCCATCAAACGGCATCTCGGAATCACGACCTGAGCCTAGGGTTTCTCCAGACACACCACGCGCCCTCCGGCGCGTGTTTTTTTCATGTCAATCAGCCTCTGGTTCTCACTGCCGCGAAATGCCAGCCGCAGATTTTTCTTTTCCTCCACGAACTCCCCATCCACCAGCACATCGATCAGCTCCAGCAGACGGCGGATCGTCTCATCGCCCTCCGTCTCCCACCTTAAGAGATCGGTCTCATAGGTGTAACCAGTATAGCACCAGATGCTCTTTCCCGGATATGCCCTCCGCACTGCCTCCACAATGTGCAGCACTATCTCCCGGTTCTGCGGCTCCAGCGGTTCGCCTCCGAGCACACTGAAGCCCCTGATGTAATCCGGGGCAAGCGCACACAGAATCTCCGCCTCCGTCTCCTCCGTGAACGGCTGACCGTAGCAGAAATCCCATGCCTCGCTGTTAAAGCAGCCTTTGCAGGCATGTGTGCATCCGCTGACGAACAGGGACACACGGACGCCGGAGCCGTTGGCGACATCCGTCTTTTTTATCGCAGCATAATTCATTGAACTTCCTCGCTTCCGCGCTGGCCGCATCTCCTACAGATGCAGCACCCTCGCCTTTATTTCCTTCGTCTTTCCAGCGTTCCAGAAATTTTCTCCCAGATACCCGCAGGTCCGCCTTGTGACGTTCATCTTGGAATGATCCTTATTATGGCACTGGGGGCATTCCCACTCATTGTCCTCGTTGACAATAATCTCTCCGTCAAAGCCGCAGACGTGGCAGTAGTCAGACTTGGTGTTGAACTCTCCGTACTGGATATTATCATAGATAAAGCGGATCAGCTCCTCAATCGCGTCGAGGTTGTTGACCAGATTCGGGATCTCCACATAGGAGATCGCACCGCCCAGAGACTTATTCTGGAACTCGCTCTCAAAAGCAAACTTCGTAAAGGCATCAATCGGCTCCCTGACATCCACATGGTAGGAATTTGTGTAATAGCCCTTGTCCGTCACATTCGGAATATCACCGTACTTCTCCCGGTCGATACGCGCAAACCGGTAGCAGAGCGTCTCCGCCGGAGTGCCGTACAGCGAAAAGCCGATGCCCGTCTCCTGCTTCCACCTTGCCGCCGTGTCCTTCAGGTGATCCATGACGCGCAATGCAAATTCCTTGCCCTCCGGCTTCGTATGGCTGCAGCCTTTCATCAGCCAGGTCAGCTCATACAGACCGATGTAGCCGAGCGACATCGTCGAATAGCCGTTAAGCAGGAGCCTGTCAATCGTCTCGCCCTTCTTCAGTCTGGCGATTGCTCCGTACTGCCAGTGGATCGGGCTGACATCCGACAGTGTGCCGAGCAGCGCCTTATGTCTGCACATCAGCGCTTCATAGCAGAGTTCGAGGCGCTCATCCAGCAGCCGCCAGAAGACCTCCTCGTTCCCCTCCGCAATAATACCGATCTGCGGCAGGTTCAGTGAGACGACACCCTGATTGAACCGTCCCTCCCATTTATAATTCCCATTTTCATCCTTCCATGGGGACAGGAACGAGCGGCAGCCCATACATGAAAAAACATTTCCCTCGTAGTTCTCGCGCATCTTCTTGGCAGAAATATAGTCCGGGTACATTCTCTTCGCAGAGCACTGCGCCGCCAGCTTTGTCACATAATCGTACTTTCCGCCCTTTAAGCAGTTGTTCTCGTCGAGCACATAGACCAGCTTCGGGAAGGCGGGCGTGACATAGACACCCTTCTCGTTCTTGGTTCCCTGAATCCGCTGGCGCAGGATCTCCTCAATGATCTGTACCGTCTCCTCGACATATTCATCGTTCTCGTCAATATGGAGGAACAGCGTCACAAAGGGTGACTGACCGTTTGTCGTCATCAGGGTATTGATCTGATACTGGATCGTCTGGACGCCTGACTTTAACTCATCCTGCAGACGCATCTCCACAATCTTCTCCTTTATCGCGGCATCTATGCTGCCGCCCAGTTCTTCATCGAGCTGATGCGCGAACTTCTCCCTGCTCTTGCGCAGATATTTCCCGAGATGCTTGATGTTCACGGACTGCCCACCGTACTGGTTGCTGGCGACCGCCGCGATGATCTGGGTCGTCACGGTACAGGCGACCTGAAAGCTCTTCGGCGACTCGATCATCTTGCCATTGATGGAAGTGCCGTTGTCGAGCATGTCCTGAATATTGATCAGACAGCAGTTAAAGATCGGCTGGATAAAATAATCCGCATCATGGAAATGCAGGACACCGTTATCATGTGCCAGAGAAATATGCTCCGGTAGCAGCATACGCCTCGTCACATCTCTGGAGACCTCCCCCGCGATATAATCCCGCTGTGTGGAGGCAAGTCTGGTGTTCTTGTTGGAATTTTCCTCTGCGAGCTCCTTATTTTCATTGCGGATCAGCTTCAGAATGGATTCATCCGTCGTATTGGACTTTCTGAGCAGGCTTCTCTGATAGCGGTACACCATGTATTTCTTGGAAAGGACATACTTGTTCGCCTCAACCAGATGCTGCTCGATCAGATCCTGAACATGCTCGACCGTCTGAAGCTCTCTTCCCTCCTCCTTTACCGCACAGAGAATCTCCGCGATCAGGGCATCATCTGCCCTATCCTTCTCCTCGACCTCATTGTTCGCCTTGTGGATCGCCGCTACGATCTTTTCCTCCTCGTAGGGTACTACTCTGCCATCTCGCTTCTGAATCCTCATATCCGTCACATCTCCCTGTTGTATTCTGCCCAAGATGCTTCTCTTCTATCAGGCTCCCCCTGCACAGGGTGCAGAAAAGAGCCGTACCGCAAGCCTTTCACGGATACGACCCTTCTATATCTGGTATCTTTATGCACAACTCGTATCTACATCTTGTACATTTATTATATATGAGATCAGAATAAAAAGCAAGGGAGAATTCTTATCAATTAAAAGTAACCACCCGGTCTCACCATGCCGCCGCAGCATCCGCCACCCATACTGCAGATACTACAGATCAGATTGGCAAGACACAGCTTCGCGCAGACGCTGCCGCCGCCCGAGATGGGATAGCCGTAAGATGCCTGACGCTGCTCATACCAGCTGCCGCCGCTCTCGAAGCGCTGCACCAGACTGCGGTAGCTGATGTTGTCCGGCTCCATGGCAGCCGCCTTTCTCGCATGCTCCAGAGCCGCAACATTATTTCCGAGTCCCGAATGGGCGATCGCGCTGTAATAATACCATCTTGCAGTCCGCTCCGCACCGTTCAGGCTGTCAAGTGTCGTTCTTGCCTCCTTATAATAACCGTTTCTGATATAGTTGCCCGCCGCACGGATATAGGTATTCTCCTCATAGCCCGTCTGCTGGCCTGATGCACTGTCGCCGAAGCCACCAAAACCAAATCCAAAGCCGCCGAACGGACCGTAGCCGAAGCCGCCGAAATCTCCCTGTTCATAGTCATCATAGCCGGTGCTCCGCTGCCCGCCGTAGCTGTAGCCTCCGCCGTTTCTCTGTCCGCCGTATGCACCGCCGCTGCCGTAGCTCCCATAGCCGGAGGTTCTCTCCTTCATGATCTGCTGGTAGGCGGACTGGATCTCCTTGAACTTTTCCTCCGCCTGTGCCTTGTTTGGATTATTGATATTCGCATCCGGGTGATATTTACGGCTCAGCGTCTTGTATGCTTTTTTTATCTCTTCTTCCGTAGCATTTCTGCTTACGCCCAACACACTGTATGGATCGTACATAGCGTCAGTTCTCCTTCTTCACGCCGAATGTTTCCTGCTCCCGCATTCTCTTCTCATGCACTGCCTCATAGCGGCACCAGACACCGGAATACAGAATATTCCGCAGAATTTCCACATTTTCAAGGATCGGCAGCCTCTCAAATTCCCTGCAGCACTCCGACATCATCATCGTCAGGATGGTCTTGCACTCCTCCTCGAAGTCCGGGCTTTCAAACCTCCGCTTCAAAGGGTTAAAGCTCCCCTTCTTGATGTCCTTCTCGACATCCTCATAGGCATCGCAGAGATAGATGAATTTGCCGAGGAAGAAACCGAAGGCTCTCAGGTTCTCCGACCATTCATCCTCCCTCGGCGTGACAATCTCCGCCATGACCTTGCCGAAAAGTCCCGCCATGGTATCAATGTCGGCGTTGCCATCGTTCTCCGCCTCCGTAAAATCCTGCATGAGGAGTTCAATTCGCTTGATCTTATCGGCATAGAGCTTTCTCCGCTTTCTGCCCTTCCCCGCGAGGAGCTGCCCATAGATCAGCTTCCAGAGCTTCTTATCGTCCTCCCAGTCGTCGCTGCATTTATAATAGGCAAACAATGCGTTCATATCTGCTGCATATTCCGTGAACATATTGTTCTTCGTCGGGTGGCTCTCAAAGGGATGCGCGACGCATTTACAGCTTCCCTCCCGCGTCTCCGGTTCATACAGTCCCGTCAGCAGAATGGCAAGAAAGGTCATATCATAGCTCAAAGACAACTGCCCGAGTGCCCCGTACTTCCTCTTCAAATCGCGGCAGATTCCGCAGTAGAAGGAATGGTACACATCAAATTCTTTAAATTTCATCTCCGCTTTATTGACAATGATATATCCGAACACTGCGAGCCTCCTTTCTGCACACACTCTCCGGCCATCGGCCATCAGCTCTTTTTCACAAACTCCGTTCCGCACTTCCTACAGGTGATTGCGATTTTTCCACGCCCTCTGGGCACGCGGATCTTCTGCCTGCACTTCGGGCACCTATAGATATGATACTGCTTCAGCTGTCCGAGCTCCCGTCTCTTCTTCTGGACAGCGCCTCTTATCTTCATCGTCTTACCCAGATACCACTGATTCTCGGCAGCGCGCTTCTGAATGTTTCTGGAGAACATACGAAAATATACATATATCATGGCGGCCACCGCCAGCAGATAGGACGGCCCCCTGAAGATCATGGAAAGCACCAGACAGATCATGGAAAAAATCATTAACATCTGGTTCAGCTTATCATTCCCGTATCTTCCCCACATAAACCGTTGAAACTTTTCTCTCATCCCTGTTCCCACCCTTTCTGTCACTCTGAATTTAATTCTATTTTACACTTCAATATACGAATTTCAATTAAATAAGTATAAACAATAATAAAGAAAGGAAAAAGGACACGGTCGCAGCTCCTTATGCTCTCGACCGTGCCCCATACAGGCTTCTGTTTTAGTTTTTTCGCTCTAAAAAGCCGACAGTTTCAGCACCGCCACAGAATATTCCGGCATCGTGAGCGTCGTCCCATCGACAGTGACCGGTGTCTCCCCTGAGACAAGAGTCGCCTCGAGCATCTTCACGTTAAGCTCCGTGCCGTCCTCCAACGTCGCTCCAGCAAGCTCGACCGTCTTCACCGTTGCTGACATATTATAGAGCAAAATCACGCGCTCCTCCCCATCCTCCTTCAGCAGAGCACATACCTCACTGTCGGAAAGGCTGTCCAACTGCTGCGTACTTCCCTTGCGAATGGAAGGAAACTGGTTTCTCAGCCGGATCACATTCTTATAATAAGTATAAAGAGAACTGTCATCCTGCATCTGCTCGTCCAGCGCCGGATAGGTCTGCTGTATATTTGTGTCTGCCGCCGCAGGGCTCTTGCACATTCCCGCAGCCTTCTCATCCGCCGACCAACGCATGGCAAGACGCTTGTTCTCGTCCTTTCCGCTTCCCTGCATGCCGATCTCGTCACCATAATATAAGAAGACATTCCCTGTCATCGTCATGTTCAGGGCTCCTGCCATCTTGACCTGCTGCGCCGCCCATTCCCCGGTATAATAGCCCGCAGCGCGATCCATGTCATGATTGCTGTAGAAGGGCGCATTGATCGCATGATCACTCTGCTCGGCAAAACGCTCCTCGCCGCGGTTGATATATTCGCCGTAGGAATTTGCCAGATAGGTTCCCGACACAAATTTGACGAGGTTTCCTGTCTGGTCGGCAAAGGCAAAGTCAAACAGACTGTCAATTCCGCTCGCATAGTATTTTGCATACTCCGGCTGGGAGGTCCATGCCTCGCCGACGAGGTAGGCATCCGGCTTCATCTCCTTTACCATGTCGTTAAACCATGTCAGGATCTCCACATTCTTCTCCGTATTGTCGGAGACAAACTCCTTCACTGCGTCAAGGCGGAAGCCCGCAACACCTCTGTCAAGCCAGAATTTGCAGATCTCCTTGATTTCCGCCCTGACATTCTCATTATAGAGATCCAGATCCGGCATCTCCGACCAGAAGGGACATTCATAATACCAGTCCGTACCGCTCACCTTGGCATATCCGACCAGCGGTGTCTTTGTAAAATGATAGTATTCCACATAAGGGCATTCCCGCGGATCGGGTTCTGCGTCCCCGATCTCGCGCAGATATGCCGTTGCCGCCTTAAACCATGGGTGCGAGGAGGAAGTATGGTTCATCACCAGATCAATAATCAGATTGATCCCACGCTCATTGCAGGCAGCGACAAGCTCGTCAAAATCCGCCATCGTTCCATAGTCCGGATCGATCATCGTATAGTCCATCACATCATACTTGTGATAAGTGTTCGCCGGCATGACAGGCATCAGCCAGATACCGGTGATCCCCAGATCGGAGTCCGTTGAACTGTCCCCATCGTTCAGGTAGTCCAGCTTCTCTGTCACTCCTGCCAGATCCCCGGTTCCGTCCCCATTGCTGTCCCAGAAGGAACCGACAAATATCTCATAATAGGTTCTGTACTTATCCTCCGGCGCAAGCGTCTCGACCTCCCGCCCGGACACAAGGCTCTGCCCGACATAGACAGGCTCCGCCTCCTTGCCGCAGCCTGTAAGTAACACAAGCAGGGACAGCCCCGCCAGTCCAGCACCGATTTTTCCAAGCAAATAACCTTTTTCCATTCCTTAACACCCCTCTCCGGTTCTTCTCCCGAGAATCATTCCGCTTCCCGCCGCCACAACGACCTTGTCCTGTGCAGGCTTGCGGCAGTCCGCCTCCATAGCATCCGCGAGGATCTCCCAGTTCGGCGAAATGCTTCCTCTGGAATCTCCCGGAAGCTGAACACTGAAATCCACACCGGATGCGTTATAGATAATGTAAAGTTCATCCCATGTACCGCTCTCCTCGCTCCTGTTGTCTACGATAAAGGAGACTACCCGTTCGCGGTGTACCGTCTTTCCGCTGATGCGGTAACGCGCGCCCTCGCTCTTGTCGCACAGACCGGGGAACTGCTTTCTCAGGGTGATCAGCCCCCTGTAATAATCCACCAGCTCACGGAAACGCACCGTCTGCCCCCAACGGAGCATATTCACCTCCGGGTCGGACCGGAAGCTGTTCTCATCTCCGAACTTTGTCCGTCCGAACTCCTCACCCGCCTGAAAGAACAGGTGTCCCTGACAGGTGAAATAAATCAGCGCTGCAAATTTATTCACTCTGACAATGTCCGGATATGGCTCCAGACAGGTCTCCTGCTGCTTCATCGCATCCTCCTTCAGCGTCAGAAGGAGCTTATCCCACAGCGTAAAATTGTCATGGGCAGAGACATAGTTAATAATCTGGTTACAGCTTCTGGGACAGAAGCCGTCTATATTATCTCTCCAGCCGGTAACAGCGTCAAGAACCCTGTCCTCCAGCCCCCTGCCGCCATTGACAAAGCCGGGCACCTTCGGATAGAACACGTCCCCCTTTATTACATCTCGGGTGTCGTCGCTGAAAACGGCAATATTCTCACTCAGCAGTCTGATATTGTCCTTTATTGCCGCGTGCGTTCCCTCCTCCATGGGAGTGTCCTGTGCTCTCCACGGCTCTCCGTACAGGAGCTTCTCATCGCTGCCGTACTCTGCGTCCAACGCGTCCCTGATCCGGTTCATCAGTTCCGTCGTCAGCAGTCCCATCAGGTCAAAGCGGAAACCGTCGATATGGTACTCCTCCGCCCAATAGCACACGGAGTCCAGAATATAGCGGTCGACCATGGCTCTTCCCACCGCAAGGTCGCTTCCGCATGCCGAGCCGTCGGACAGGCTTCCGTCTGCATATCTCCGGCAGAAATATCCGGGTGCCAGCCGCTCCAGCCAGGAATCCGGCTCAAAGGTATGGTTGTAGACCACATCTATCACCACGCGGATGCCCGCCCGGTGCAGCGCCTGCACCATCTCCTTGAATTCCCTGATACGCACCGTTCCGTCCTTCGCATCCGTCGCAAAGGATCCCTCAGGCACATTGTGGTTGATGGGATCATAGCCCCAGTTAAACTGGCTGTCCTCCCCCGCCTCGTCCAGCCATCCGAAATCACAGCACGGAAGCAGGTGCACATGCGTGATGCCGAGCCGCTTCAGATAATCCATGCAGACCGGATAGCCGCCCTCCGCCGGTTCTGCGGAAAATGCCTTGTACTTTCCCCTGTATTCCACAGGGATACGGCTGTCCTTATCATAGGAAAAATCCTTGATATGCAATTCGTAAATAATGTTCTCCACAGGTCTCTCCGGCGCATGATCCTCGTCGAAGCCCGCCGGGTTTGTCTCCGCCAGATCGACCACCATGCTTCTCTGCCCGTTGCAGCAGCAGGCTCTTGCATACGGGTCTGCCGTCCTCACTGTCTCTCCATCCGTCTCTACCAGAAAATCATAGTACCAGCCGTGCAGCCTCTCCGGCACGGTAAGCGCCCAGACACCTCCCGGTGCGGACTTCATATCCATGATCCTGTCGGCATCCCGCAGCGAATCCTCCGCTGTCAGCTTCATGCTGCTGCCGCCGTCTCTGTACAGGCAGAGCCTTGCTCTCTCCGCAAAGGGTGCCCAGATCTTAAAGGTGGTCTCCGCCGCGCCGCAGAAAGACCCTAGATCCTTACCCTGATATTCATAAGCCTCATCAAATTCCCTTGTATAATGGAAGCCTTGTCTTTTCACGGTATTTCGTCTCCTTCTAGCTCATATAGTAATTTTTTTAGGAATAAAGTGCAAAAAAACAGCCGCTGCAAAATAAACGCTATTATTCCGCAGCGGCCGTCCGCATCCTGAACAGGATCAGCCCTTAACAGCTCCCGATACGCCTTCCACATAACATTTCTGTGTCAGTAGGAACAGAATTGCTATCGGTATGGAGATTAATACACATCCTGCATAGAACTGTGTATAGAAGTATTCCACATACTCCTTCTCCAGCATCGTCCACAGACCGATGGCAATGGTGTAGTACTTTGTGTCATTACCCATAATGACCTTTGCAAAGATATAATCTACCCACGGCCCCATGAACGTTGTAATCAGGGTATAGGTGATAATCGGCTTGGAGAGCGGGATCGTAATCTTTGTGAAGGTATCCCACTTTGTCGCGCCGTCGATATAGGCAGCTTCATCGATCGTCTTCGGAATGGTGTCAAAGAAGCCCTTCGCCATGTAGAAGCCCAGTCCGGCGCCTCCCGAGTAGACCATGATGAGCGCAACCTGCTTCAGCAGACCTGTCTCCAGCAGTCCCAGACCCTTTAAGATGTAGTATACCGCGATCATGGACATGAATCCGGGGAACATGCCGAGGATCAGTGCAATATTCATGAACGGCTTTCTCATCTTGAAGCGCAGGCGGCTCATGCAGTAGGACACACACAATACGAAGAAAGCCGCTATCACTGTGCTGATGAGTGCGATGACCAGTGTGTTCAGGAACCACCTTCCAAAATTAATCTGGCTGGTCGATGAGAAAAGATTCTTGTAATTATCCAGTGTGAACCCTCTCGGCCAGATATAGCTCTTGTAGGAACCGCCCTCTTTTCGGAAGGAGGTCAGGATTACATAGCCGATCGGCAGTACCCAGATGACACTGAGGATCGCAAGCAATACATGGCATAAGGTATTTGAAATAAATCTTCTCGCTTTCATTATTGGAACGCCCCCTCATCTTTGTAGGAACCGGTACGCCGGTAAGTCAACAGTGACAAAGTAGCCAGAATAATGAATACCATGATGCCGATTACGGCACCAAGGTTGTAGTCCTTCTGGGTGATTGTAAGACGGTACAGCCAGGTAACAAGCAGATCCGTCCGCCCCGCGTAATAGTACTCCATGGTATCGGGACCTCCTCCTGACAGCAGGAAGATAACGTTGAAATTATTAATATTTCCCGTAAAGCTGGTAATCAGGGTCGGTGTCATGACGAACAGCATATACGGCAGTGTGATCTTTCTGAAAATGACCGGTGCTGTTGCCCCATCAATTCTTGCAGCCTCATACAGCTCCGTCGGAATGTTCTGCAGGATTCCGGTGGTGGAAAGCATTGTGTACGGAACACCGATCCATATGTTTATCAGGATAATCGTAACCTTCGCCAGCGTCGGATCTGTGAAGAACGGAATGGATTCCGTCATCCCGATCACGCCGAGATGTCTTAAAATAACGTTTACCGGGCCGTTCGCATTGAAGATCGTCCTCATGCTCAGCAGGGAAACGAACTGCGGAATAGCAATGGAGAGCACAAACATGAATCTCCAGAAGCCTTTACATCTGGTTCCCTTGCGGTTAATTAAAAGTGCCAGCAGCATGCCAAGAAAGAAACAGCTGAATGTGGCAAATACTGCCCAGATCAGGGTCCATTGCAAAACCGGCCAGAAGGTTGCTGCCAGCTTGCTGCCGGATGCCAGCATCGCCTTGAAATTATCTAAACCTACCCATGTGAAAAGATTTCCGGGTGGCTGATGTTCTCTGTCATAGCTGGTGAACGCGATCAGGATCATGAACACCAGAGGAATGATCGTAAATGCAAGGATTCCGAGAATCGGAAGCGTAAGCATTACGGTGTGAAGGTTTTCCTCCTTCACGGAGCGCAGATCATCTTTAAATTTGGGGATCAGCATCCCCCTGTCCTTGCGCACCTGTGTGCAGTATGCGCTCTTCATGGACATACATGCCGCAAAAATTGCCGCGAGTGTAATGACAATTGTAATAACGCCATACAGCAGGAACAGCATCGAGTTGTCGCCGGCTGCATATTCATAGATACCCAGAGCATCATTATAGACCTTCTGCTGCTCTACCGTGCCCAGCGTTCTCATATTGACGAGCGCCTGTGCACCAAAGGAGATCATATAATAAATATAGGCAGCTTCCAGAGCCAGAAAGACAAAGCCGCGCACAAACTGCTTATTGACAATATTTCCCAGTCCAAAGACCACGAGGGAAAGCCTTGTAAGTACATTTCCCTTCCGCAGTGCTTCACCCACACTTGCATCGCTGGGCCTGTGGCTTGCTATTTTTACTTTTGGTTTTTTCTGAAACAGTCCCATAAAAACCTCCTCATAGTCTGGAAGACAGGATAAGAAAACCAGACTGGCTTCCTTATCCTGCTTCTTTTTTCCTGAATTTATTCAGCAGTCATGGATGCTACGAAGGTATCCAGCTTTTCCTGAATGTTGTTCTTGTTCAAATCACCGCTTCTGATCTCGGTAGGGATTGCGTTTGCATAAGTCCAGTATCTGCTGGAGAAGGTGGTGTGGGTAGGCTGCATAACGCTTGCCTCACTAGCCTCCTGTGCGATAACTGCGGACAGCGGATCAGAGGTAACCTTCTCGTTAGCTGCTGCGTTGATGTTTGCAGGAACCTGTGCAGACTTCTCAAAACGGAGGAGCTGGTTCTCCTCATTTCCCAGAAACGTTGCAAAGGCTACCGCTGCTGCCATATTCTTGGAGTGAGCGTTTACGCCGATACACTTGGAGCTGTAGAAGCCCTTAAGCTGGTAATCGTTTCCGTCGGGATTGAAGGTGGGCAGGATTGCCATGCCGAGGTCATCGCCAAGAGCATCTGCGTACATATTGTAGTTCCATGCGCCGTCAAACCAAACGCCGAGTCTGTGGTCTGCGATCAGCTCAGATACGGAAATTTCGCCGTCGTATGCACATTTCGGATTGTTGATCAGGTCAATCAGGTAGTTTGTTACCGCATAACCGGTCTCGTTGTTCCAGTCACAGCCTACAGAAAGATCATTTCCTTCCGGTCCGAATACAGTCAGTCCAGCGCCGTAGTAATAAGCACCGAGCTTCCAGCCGCCTGCAGACTCAAAGTAGAAATTGTAAACATTGTCTGCGGTATCCTTCGCCATGATCTTCTCAAGGGAAGTGATATCGTCATCACTCATGATGCTCTTGTCATAGTACATGAAGAACGTGTTGTGAGTATAAGGAATTGCGTAGGTCTCGTCTCCTGCCATTGCGGTAGCCCGAACAGATTCATCGATGGTCTCCTGAACCATCTTCTCTGCCTCGCCACCCAGCTGAGCGATTGCGCCTGCGTCAACCATCTCAAGCAGCTGATCGGATGCGAACATGAATACGTCAGCTCCTGCATCAACATCCTTCAAAAGCTCTGTCTTTGCCGTATCATCTCCGACGATCTCGGTCACCCATTTAATGTTCCATTCGGGATGAGCTGCTGCGAAAGCTGTCTCCTGCTCGTCGATAATGCCGGTGTCTACCTGGTTGTTAGGTACCCATACCTTCAGGGTAACATCTGTCACCTCTGTTGTACCGGAGTTATCCTCCTTGGACGCCTCAGAGCTTTGTGTGCTGGAGCTGTTGTCCGAGCTGCTCGCAGGCGTATCGTTGTTTCCGCAACCTGCCATTGCTGCAACCATTGCTGTTGCCATCAAAATAGCGATTATTTTTTTCTTCATTCTGATTTTCCTCCCTGTTTCTCTTTGTCAGTGTTTCCCACTGACGGTTTACAGATTTTTCTGTGAACCTCTTTCCTGTTCACAATGCCATGGTAGCACATGATTTTTCTTCCGTCAAGCATGGTTTTTGTGCACTTTTTACACTCTTTGGTTGTTTTGATGTATGTTTTGTATATTTTTTACCCATTTCCGAACCTTTTTTTGTGTTTGTTTCGAAACTTTTCTGAAAACGTTTTCGGCGTTTTTCCATAAAAAACTTGCAAAATGCGCACTTCTTTCCATACAGAAGTATTCCCGCACCTTGCAAGTTTAGTAAATTTTCTGGATTTTTATTTTTGCATTTCCCTTTTCCACATGATTTTCTGTGAAAAGTGATGATTTTAATTTTGGCGTTCTTCCCTCTTACTTACAAATTACTCAAAGTCCTTCTTTTTTCTGATTGCAAGAATTTCAGCAAATCCGGCAAGTCCTGCGATGGATGCCACAACAAGCAATACGATCCAGAGTGCATCATTAGAAGTATCTCCGGTCTTCGGAGCTTTGATGGTTGTATCTGTCGTATTCGCACTGCTGCCTGCATTGTTGCTGCCGTCATTATTACTGTTGTTACTGTTGTATGCTTCCTGATCTGCTCATACCAGAAAACCTCCGAATGCATCATATCCCGCTCATAGGTCAGGATCGTCGACTCCTTTGGGGGCGCAATTTTCAATACATATCTTCCCTGCTCTGTCTCCACGCGATATGCCGCATTAAATTCTCCCTCTCCAAGTGGCTTTGCCGAGAGCACCTTGCCGAGCTTCGCCCTTTCAAAGATGCGGTCAATCTCTGCCGGAGAAGCCTCATATTTTGTCTTACTTATCATTTTACTTTCCTTTACTGTTCCTTCATCGCCGCCTTGATCGCCGCCATCAGCTCTTCATAGGTGTCGTATGCCGGCAGTTCCGGGTTCTCCGCCTTGATCTTATCCGTGCTCTTGAAGAGGAAGCCCGCCTTGCTCGCCTTAATCATTCCCAGATCATTATAGCTGTCTCCGCTGGCAATCGTCTCGTAGCCGATCGACTGTAACGCCTTCACCGTCGTGAGTTTGGAATTTTCAATTCTCATCTGAAAACCTGTGATCTCTCCATTTTCAGCAACCTCCAGAGAGTTGCAGAAGATGGTCGGCCATCCCAGCTTTTTCATCAGCGGTGTTGCGAACTGTGTGAAGGTGTCACTGATGATTATGACCTGGGAAAAGCTCCTCAGTTCATCCAGAAACTCCTTTGCACCGGGAATCGGATCAATCTTCCCGATCGTCTCCTGAATCTCCTTCAACCCCAGACCGTGCTCCTTCAATATTCCGATACGCCATTTCATGAGCTTGTCATAATCAGGCTCATCTCTCGTTGTTCTCTTTAACTCAGGAATACCGCTTGCCTCCGCAAACGCAATCCATATTTCCGGTACCAGTACCCCTTCCAGATCCAAACATGTAATAAACATACAACTAAATCTCCCTCATTTTATTTTCCGCTGATTTTCTGTCTCTCAAAAAAATTATCCAACGCCGCCGCAATATCCTCTCTCATCGCAAGCACTGCCGCCCTTGCCGCGTCCGCATATGCCTTCTCTCCGTAGCCAGCATACTGCTCCTGCTGGTAAGCCGCAATAATTCCTCTGGAGGAATTGATGATTGCACCCAGCCCGTCCTCATTAAAGAAGTGTACCAGATCGGCACCCTTTCCGCCCTGCGCCCCATAGCCGGGAACGAGGATGAAGGTCTTCGGCATCAGCTTTCTCAGAACCTTCCCCTGCTCGGGATAGGTCGCGCCGACCACAGCGCCCACATAGCTGTAATCACCGGTTTCCGGCATGCATTCCGCTCCCCATGCCGCCACCTGCTCGCCGACATACTCATAGAGCGGTCTTCCGTCGATCAGTCTGTCCTGAAATTCACCGCTGCTGGGGTTGGAGGTCTTTACCAGAACGAAAATGCCCTTCTTCTCCTCCGCGCAGATCTTGGTAAACGGCTTAACGCCATCCGAACCGAGATAGGGATTCACCGTCACAAAGTCCTCGTCAAAGCCTGCATAGCTCTTGCTGCCGACCTGGACTCTTCCCAGATGTCCGACCGCATATGCCTCCGAGGTGGAACCAATGTCCCCGCGCTTGATGTCGCCGATTACGACCAGCCCCTTCTCCTTACAGTAGTCAACGGTCTTCTTAAAGGCAATCATGCCTGGTATGCCAAACTGTTCATACATGGCAACCTGCGGCTTCACCGCCGGAATCAGATCATAGATCGCATCCACCAGCCCCTTATTGTACTGCCAGATCGCCTCTGCTGCGCCCTCCAGCGTCTCTCCGGACTCTGCAAACGCCTGCTGTTTGATATATTCCGGTACAAATTTCATCATCGGATCCAGTCCGACCACGATCGGTGCATTCGTCTTTCTGATTCCTGCAATAAGTCTGTTAATCATTTTCTCTCCTCCTGTTGTCTCATCCCAGTGAAACCTGCAGCTGTTCCGCAAATTTTCTGATATTGGATGCATTGACATATTTTCTCTGGGAATTCCCATCTATCACAACCAGCGTCGGCGCCTGCATCACACCGTAGCGCTGCGCCAGCTCCATATTTTCCTCCGCATCTATGATTACATAGCTGACATCCCGAAGATATTCCTTCGCCAGCTGGCAGTTCGGACAGGTTTTCGTCGTGAACAGATAACGCATATTCTTCGGCTGCCCGATCTCAACCTCAACATCCCCCTTGAAATCGGACAGCTTCGCCATCGTCCGTATCGGGCGCTTTAATACCGAATGTGCAATGTCGTACTCCTTACGGTTCGCATACTCCTGCAGCTTTCCGTCATTCCAGTTCTGAACCGGTCTGTAATAACCTGTGATACGGCTATAGACCTCCGTCTTCGCCCCGCAGTGAGGGCAGGTCTTCACCTCTCCCGCGAGATAGCCGTGTGTCTTACAGATAGAGTAGGTCGGGGAAAGCGTATAGTAGGGCAGCTTATAATTCTGTGCTATCGTGCGCACAAGGGCTGCCGCCGCCTTCCAGTCCGGCAGCTTCTCGCCGAGGAATGCGTGGAACACTGTTCCCGAAGTGTACAAGGTCTGTAATTCATCCTGAATATCAAGGGCATCAAAAATATCCGTCGTGTAATCCACAGGCAGATGGGAAGAATTTGTATAATAGGGCGTATCACCCGGCTTTCCCGCGGTGCGGATCGCCGGCCAGCGCTTCTTGTCATGCTTGGCCAGACGGTAGGTCGTACTCTCCGCCGGTGTTGCCTCCAGATTGTAGAGGTCACCGTACAGCTCTTGATAATCGGACAGGCGGTTGCGCATATGGTTGAGCACCTTCTTTGCAAACTCCTGCGTTTTCTCATTCGTCATATCCGCGCGCAGCCAGTTGGCATTCAGTCCGACCTCATTCATGCCGATCAGCCCGATCGTTGAGAAATGATTGTCAAAGGAACCGAGATACCGTCTGGTATAAGGGTACAGTCCTTCCCCGAGAAGTCTGGAAATAACGCCTCTCTTGATTTTCAGGGACCGCGCGGCAATGTCCATCATATGATTCAGTCTTGCGAAAAATTCATCCTCGTTGGCGGACAGATAAGCGATCCTCGGAAGGTTGACCGTCACAACGCCGACACTTCCCGTGCTCTCGCCAGAGCCGAAAAATCCGCCCGTCTTCTTCCGCAGCTCGCGGAGGTCAAGGCGCAGACGACAGCACATGCTGCGCACATCGCTCGGCTGCATGTCCGAGTTGATATAATTTGAAAAATACGGTGTACCGTACTTTGCCGTCATCTCAAACAGAAGCCGGTTATTCTCCGTATCTGACCAGTCGAAATCCTTTGTGATGGAATAGGTAGGAATCGGGTACTGGAAGCCTCTTCCGTTCGCATCTCCCTCGATCATCGTCTCGATGAATGCCCTGTTGACCATATCCATCTCCGGCTTGCAATCCTTGTACTTGAAATCCATTTCCACGCCGCCGACAATCGCCGGAAGCTCTGCGAGATCATCCGGTACCGTCCAATCGAGCGTGATGTTGGAAAAGGGCGCCTGGGTTCCCCACCGGCTCGGTGTATTTACACCGTAAATAAATGCCTCAATACATTTCTTTACTTCGCTGTAGCTCAGATTGTCTACCTTTACAAAGGGCGCAAGGTAAGTATCAAAGGAAGAAAATGCCTGCGCTCCCGCCCACTCATTCTGCATGATTCCGAGGAAATTAACCATCTGGTTGCAGAGCACGGAGAGGTGCCTTGCCGGAGCCGATGTGATTTTTCCCGTGATACCCCCAAGCCCCTCCTGAATCAGCTGCTTTAAAGACCAGCCGGCGCAGTAGCCCGTGAGCATGGAGAGATCGTGGATGTGGATGTCCGCATTTCTATGCGCCTCCGCAATCTCCTCGTCATAAATCTCCGAGAGCCAGTAGTTCGCCGTGACCGCACCGGAGTTGCTTAAGATCAGCCCGCCGACGGAGTAAGTGACCGTGGAGTTCTCCCGGACACGCCAGTCCTCCACCTTGACATAGCCGTTGACCACTTCCTTGTAATCCAGAATGGTTGAAGTCATTGTACGCATCTTCTCCCGCTGCTTGCGGTAAAGGATGAAGGCTTTTGCAACCTCCTCATAGCCTGCCTGTCCCAGAACGCGCTCCACACTGTCCTGAATGTCCTCCACGTGGATGGCATCCTCCTTCACCTTGTCCTGAAAATCCGCCGTCACGCGCAGCGCGAGCAGATCGATAATGTCATTTGTATAGCTCATCTGCGTTGCCGTAAATGCCTTCATGATGACATCATTGATCTTCACCAGCGTAAAATCTGCCTTTTCCCCATTTCTTTTGATTACCTGCATATCCGGAAACCTCCCCCTGTCATACTGAGCCGTTTCGTCCCGCGACACCTGTGTCCCAGGACCGCATATGTATCTATCTTAGCATTCCATGCTTTAAAAGTCAATGTATGATACAAGATATGGTGGTGTTCAGATCTCCTTTCCGAACATATTGTGTCGTTTTAGATTTGCTGAATTTTCATGCCGGAATTCAGTATTTTTATTGGTTTTGTGAATTTATGTTTTACGCAGCGTGAAAAAGGATAAAATCAATTTTACAGTACATAGAATCACGGCTTTGGGAAGGAACAGTAATTATATGACTACAGGAAGAATTCTCACAGAACTGAGAAAAGAAAAGGAAATCGGCCAGAAAGAGCTTGCCGTCTATCTGAATGTCTCTGTGGGTACTGTTTCAAACTACGAAAACGACGTTCATTCTCCCGACCTTTCCACGCTTTGCAAGCTCGCTGATTTCTTCGGAGTGACGACAGATTATCTGCTCGGCAGAACCTCCTACCGCAAGGATCCCATCGTGCTGAACCGACGCGTATCTGACCGTTATACCATAACCGATATTGTGAATACCATGCTGACCTTTGAGAGTAGCACAATCGATCATCTCATGGATTATGCAAGGTATCTGCAGACACAGCAGTCCTGATTGCTACCTCGTCGAAAGAAAAGCATATTCTCTCTGTGCCTGCGCATCATCCGGATAATTTTTCAGATAATTTCCCATCAATACAAATGCCTGTTCATATTCCTCCAGATACTCATAAGCCACGATCTCATTGAAGGAGAGGGACTGCATCATACTGCTCTCGCCGAGCTTCATTCCCGCCTGGAATGCATCCAGAGCCTTCTTGTATTCCCCCTTCGCCATCTCACAGAGTCCGAGCTGGTTATACAGCTCCGCATTGCCGTCGTATTTCGCCAGATAGCTGTTATACACGCTGGCTGCATAGTTGTAATCGCCGGTCGCCTCATAGGAACGCCCCAGATACAGGTAGCTCCGGACGCCACCCTTTTCCCGCGCCTCCTCGAGCGCAATGCACGCCTTCTGATATTCCCCGAGATAATAGTAGATCCGCCCGATGACATAGTTGTCCATCTGCTTGTCTCCCGACACAAGCGCCGTCTGCAGGTACTCCTGCCCTGCCTCCTTATAGCCGAAATGGGCCAGCACCTCGTAAATGCTGATCAGCCGGTCATAATTTCTGGGCTCCATCAGGACAACACGGTCAAAATCCTCCTTCGCCCCCTGATAATTTCCGAGACTCATACGGACATTTCCCCGCAGGAAATAGGCATCCTTCTCGTCGGGACGCAGCGCAAGTATCGCATCATAGGTGCTTTCCGCCTCCGCATACTGCTCATTCTTCGTATAAGCTGCCGCCAGATAATAATTCAGATCAAAGTCGATCTCCTCCAGAAAGCCGTTGCTTCCCTCTAGCGAGTTTAAAAACGCCTGTACCGCCTCGCCGTACTCCGTCAGTCCCATATAAGCGATGCCTCTGGAGCGTTCGACCAGACGCATATTCTCGCCCTCCGCCTCTGCCGCGTCAAGCTCCTCCAGCGCCCCCTGATAATCCAGATTGCGTATCAGCTCCGTCGCCGCATTAATCCTTGTCTCCGCATTCCCGCAGCCGGTCATACCCGCGAGCAGACCGACGCACAACGCTGCCACTATGTACTTTTTTCCCTTCTTATCCTCTGTAGCTCTCACTATTTTCCTCATTTCTATGAATTGCAAACTTTTATCCCTGCTTCGTCTCCTCCAGCATCGAGGTGCAATGCGGGCATCTCGTTGCCTCAATCGCTATCTCACTCTTACAGAACGGGCACTTCTTTGTCGTGGGCGCCGCAGGCTTGTTCTCCTTGTGGCTGAGCTTGTCTCCGATTTTATTAATCACCTTGATCAGCAGGAAGATCACCAGCGCCGTGATCAGGAAGTTGATGACTGCTGTAATAAAGTTTCCGTAATTCAATACCGGCGCATTCTCCCCCGTGCCGAGCTTCAACGTCAGATAGCTGAAATCCGTTCCTCCGAAGATCGCCAGAATCGGCGTAAGAATATCCTGATTCAGGGAATTTACAATGGATGTAAA
>USGM01000015.1 GCA_900554205.1 uncultured Lachnospiraceae bacterium | reverse complement strand
GACGGCAGAGGCGGGGCTGGACGCGGCGAAGGCAATCATGACGACAGATACTGTCCATAAGCAGATTGCAGTACAGTTTGAGGTCGGCGGAAAAACGGCAACCATGGGTGCTATGTGCAAGGGTTCCGGCATGATCCACCCCAACATGTGTACCATGCTCGGCTTTGTCACAACGGATGTGAATATCTCGAAGGAAATGCTGCAGAAGGCGGTGAGCGCAGCGGTTGTGGATTCCTTTAACATGATCTCCGTGGATGGCGACACCTCCACCAACGATACGCTGCTGGTGCTGGCAAACGGACAGGCGGACAACGGCGAGATCACGGCAGCCGGTGAGGACTATGACGCCTTCTGTGAGGCGCTTGACTTTGTGACAAAATACCTTGCGCGGAAGATGGCAGGAGACGGCGAAGGGGCGACCTGCCTGTTTGAAGCGAAGGTGGTCGGAGCGGCGACGAAGGAGGACGCGCGTATTCTGGCGAGATCGGTTGTCAGCTCATCCCTCTCCAAGGCGGCTATCTACGGGCATGACGCGAATTTCGGGCGTTTCCTGTGTGCACTGGGCTATTCCGGGGCGGTTTTTGACCCTGAAAATGTAGATCTCTATTTTGAGAGCCAGTCCGGCAGAATCCTGATTTTCAGCAAGGGCGCTGCCTGTGACTACAGCGAGGAGGAAGCGACAAAGATTCTCTCCGACCCCGAGGTGACAATCCTCGCGGACATGCATATGGGCGAAGCGCAGGCAACCGCATGGGGCTGTGACCTCAGCTATGATTATGTGAAGATCAACGCGGATTACAGAAGCTGACGGAAACGGCGGAGTCTCTGGAATAATCAGGAAGGAAACGGAAAAAACATGGAAAAGGATATGGAAAAGGTACTGGCAAAGGCGGAGGTACTGATCGAGGCTTTGCCCTACATACAGAGATTTAACAGGAAGATCATCGTTGTGAAATACGGCGGCAGCGCCATGAGCAACGAGGAGCTCCAGAAGAATGTCATCAAGGACGTAACGCTTTTAAAGCTGGTAGGCTTTAAGCCGATCATCGTGCACGGGGGCGGCAAGGAGATCAGCCGCTGGGTCGGCAAGGTCGGCAAGGAGGCGAAGTTTGTCAACGGTCTGCGCGTCACGGATGCTGAGACGATGGAGATCGCCGAGATGGTTCTGAACAAGGTCAACAAAAACCTTGTGACCATGGTGGAGGAGCTCGGAGTCAAGGCGGTCGGCATCAGTGGCAAGGATGGCGGACTGCTGCAGGTGGAGAAGAAATACTCCGACGGACAGGACATCGGCTTTGTCGGCGAGATCACGAAGGTCGATCCCAAGGTGCTGTACGATCTTTTGGAGAAGGACTTCCTGCCGATCATTGCGCCCATTGGAATGGATGATAATTTTAATACCTACAATATCAATGCGGATGACGCTGCCTGTGCGATCGCAAAGGCGGTGAACGCGGAGAAGCTGGCATTCCTGACGGACATCGAAGGTCTGTACAAGGACATCAACGACAAGTCCACCTTTATTTCGAGACTGACTGCCAGCGAGGCGGAGGAGCTGATTTCCGGCGGCTTCATCGGCGGTGGTATGCTGCCGAAGCTGAACAACTGCACCTCAGCCATCAAGAGCGGAGTCAGCAGAGTCCATATTCTGGACGGACGTGTGCCGCACTGTCTGCTTCTGGAAATCTTTACCAAACAGGGTATTGGCACGGCGATCATTTCCGACGAGGATAACCTTGCGACGGGAACCAGACGGGATAAGTTCTGCACCGAAAACGATTAGATTGGAAGAAAGGTGTGCAAGCTATGAATATGCAGGAATATATCGAGGAGGCGGAGAGCGCTCTGCTCCATACCTATAACCGTTATCAGATCGTGCTGGACAAGGGAGACGGCGTCTGGCTCTATGACCTTGACGGAAAGAAATATCTGGACTTTGTGGCGGGAATCGCTGTTTTTGCGCTCGGCTACCACAATGAGGAGTACAACGATGCACTGAAGGGGCAGATTGACAAGCTGATACATACCTCGAACTACTATTACAATGTACCGGCGGTCGAGGCGGCAAAGAAGATCAAGAAGGTATCCGGCATGGACAGGGTATTCTTCACGAACTCGGGAGCCGAGGCGGTCGAGGGAGCGCTGAAAGCGGCGCGGAAATATGCTTATCTGAAGGATGGCAGGACAGACCATGAGATCATTGCCATGAATCACTCCTTCCACGGAAGGACTATGGGAGCGCTGGCTGTCACCGGAAACCCGAAGTACAGGGAGGCGTTTGAACCCCTGATCGGCAATATCCGCTTTGCGGAGCTGAACGACATCGAGAGCGTCAGGGCGCAGCTCACCGATAAGACCTGCGCAATCCTCCTTGAGACCGTACAGGGAGAGGGCGGTCTCCGCCCGGCGACAGAGGAATTTTTGAAGGAAGTGCGCGCAATCTGTGATGAGCGGGATATTCTGCTGATTCTGGATGAAATCCAGTGCGGAATGGGCAGAACCGGCTATATGTATGCGTGGCAGAAGTACGGCATCAAGCCGGACATCATGACGACGGCAAAGGCGCTCGGCTGCGGTGTGCCGGTCGGGGCATTTCTCATGACAGAGAAGGTCGCACAGCACTCTCTTGTGGCGGGCGATCACGGAACGACCTACGGCGGAAACCCTCTCGCATGTGCCGCAGTGGAAAAAGTGCTTGATTTATTCGAGCGGAACCATATAATAGAAAATGTGAGAGAGGTTGCGCCTTATCTGGAAAAGCGGCTGGATGAGCTCAAGGAGAAATATGACTGCATCGTGGAACGCCGTGGAGCGGGGCTGATGCAGGGACTTGTCTTTGACAGGCCGGTCGGTGAGATCATTAACCGGGCACTGGAAAACGGTCTGATCCTGATTAACGCCGGAGCCGATATTATCCGTTTTGTGCCTCCTCTTGTCATCACAAAGGAAAACGTAGATGAGATGATTTCTATTCTGGATGGTTGTATCGGGAGTTAAGTATGCATTTTAAAAAGAGACTGATCGCAGTGGCAGCAGTTGCAGTTTTTGCTGCCGCTGTTCTTTATGGAAGTACGAGAGACTGGAACGCCGAGCCGGAGGCTGGGCGTACTTTGTCGTGGTTTGACAGGAAGGATACGATTTATTTCTGGTATTCCGACGAGACGATGACGAATTTTGTGAACAGCGCGGCGGTGGCTTTCGGAGAGAGAGAGGATGTTCATGTCATCCCGGTGCTTACCTCAGGAAGCGAATACCTCGAGGAGCTGAACAGGGCATCTGTTGAGAACCAGCAGCTTCCGGATGTCTATATGATCAGCCATGACTCGCTGGAGAAGGCATATCTGGCAGGGCTGGCGGAGGAGATCGATGATGTGCAGGGAGTCTGCGATACGGCGCATTTCCCGGCAGCAGCGCTGTCGGCAGTGTCCTACCACGGAAAGACGGTAGCCTATCCGCTTTCCTTTGAGACGAGTGCGCTGATCTACAATGACACATACCTGCAGGAGTGGGCGGCGCAGATCGCACAGAAGGAGCTGCTCGGCGACGGAACCGAGGATGGCGTGCCGGAGGAGAACTCTGCCGGGATCGCGGTGGACGAGACACAGCTTGCCGCCAAGACGGAAGAATATTATGCGAATGCTGTTCCGCAGACCATGGATGATATTCTGAACATTGCGGACACGTTTGACGTGCCGGAGGGTGTCGAGGGCGTGCTGAAATGGGATGTGTCGGACATCTTTTATAATTACTGGTTTGTCGGAAACTATATGATTGTCGGCGGAGATGCAGGGGATGATGAGACACAGATCAATATTGACAACCCGGAGACGGTCGCCTGCCTTGAGGTATACAAAGCGCTGAACCAGTTCTTCTTTATTGAATCCGATACGGTCAGCTATGAGTCGGTTTTGCAGGATTTTATCGATGGAAAGACGGTGTTTACCATTGCGACTACGGATGCGGCGCAGAGACTTGCGCAGGCAAAGTCCGTGGGCGAGCTTGCCTTTGACTATGGCGTGGCAATGATGCCGGATGTCAGCGCAGAACTGCAGAGCCGCTCCATGTCGGTGACAAATGCGGTCGCGGTCAACGGCTATTCCCAGCACAAGGAGCTGGCGAACAAATTTGCCGCTTATCTGGTCGACGAATGTGCGGATTCCCTGTACGACAGGACGGGAAAGGTTCCGGCAAACCTCTATGCGGCTGCGGAAGAGGGGTCGCTGGCAATTTTCAAGCTGGAATATGCGGAGAGCATACCGCTCCCGAAGATGATGGAGACGGGAAACTTCTGGCTGCAGCTGGAGAGACTGTTTGCAAAGGTGTGGAACGGTGAGGATGTGACGGCTCAGGTACAGGAGCTTGCCGCCCAGATCGCAGCCCAGACAAGCGCCGTGCAATAATTACATAAAAGGACCAATCTTAGGATACACTGTAAAAAACAGGAAAAGGAGAGTGTTTCTATGATTGGTTTTTTTATTGCATTGATTTCCGGCGTGCTGATGAGTGTGCAGGGAGTTTTTAATACGCAGGTCACAAAGGCGTCCTCCATCTGGGCGGCGAGTGCGTTTGTCCAGCTGTCGGCGCTGATCGTCTGTCTGGGGGCGTGGCTCTTTACGGACAGGAGCAATCTCCTGCAGGTTTTTCAGGTACAGCCAAAGTATATGCTGCTTGGCGGGGCGATTGGCGCTTTCATCACCTATACCGTTATCCGCAGCATGGATATGCTGGGACCTGCGAAGGCGGTCATGTTGATTGTCGTCGCACAGCTTCTGGTTGCATATCTGATTGAACTTCTGGGATGGTTCGGCGTCGAGAAACAGCCGTGGGACTGGAGAAAGGCAATCGGCATGGCGGTGGCGATCATCGGCATCGTAATTTTTAAGTGGAAGTAAATATTTTTGCAAAGTGGCTTGTAAAAAAAATTAGATTCCACTACAATAAAATAATCAGCATAGAGAGGCAAGCCCTGAAAGAGAGGGACTATGTTGAACAAAATAAAAACAAAGGCTGCGATAGGCAGTCTTGCTTTGCTTGTTTTTCTTTCCGGCTGCGGAAGTGAGCCGGATGGACTGGAGCTGATTGGGGAGTCCCAGCCGGAAGCCGTGTGTGCAACGGAGCGGCTGACAGAGGAGCCGACACCGGAGCCTGTGGCGGAGATTTTTGTGCATGTCTGCGGTGCGGTGAAGGAGCCGGGTGTGGTTCGGCTTGCGGAGGACAGCAGGGCGGCTGATGCACTTGCGGCAGCGGGCGGTTTTCGTGAAGACGCGGCGCAGGACGCCGTGAATCTGGCGGCGAGACTGACGGACGGTGAGAAGCTGTATTTTCCTACCGTGGAGGAAGCGACGGCTCAGGCATCGGAGAAAACTTCGACCGGACTGGTCAACATCAATACAGCGGATAAGGAAGCACTGTGCAGTCTGCCCGGCATCGGGGAGGCAAAGGCGGAGGACATTCTGCGCTACAGGGAGGAGTATGGTTCCTTTGGCAGCTGCGAGGACATTATGCTGGTGCCGGGGATCAAGACAAGCGTTTATAATAAGATCAAAGAAAAAATAACAGTAAAATAATGAGAGGACAGTTGCGAGATGGCGGACAAGAGAGCTTTGGTAGTGGATGACGAGAAATTGATCGTAAAGGGAATACGATTCAGTCTGGAGCAGGACAATATGCAGGTTGACTGTGCCTATGACGGCGAGGAAGCGCTGGAATATGCGAGAAACAACCAGTATGACATTATCCTGCTGGATGTGATGCTGCCGAAGCTCACGGGCTTTGAGGTCTGCCAGCAGATACGGGAGTTCTCTAATGTGCCGATCATAATGCTCACGGCAAAGGGCGACGACATGGATAAGATCCTCGGTCTGGAGTACGGCGCGGACGACTACATTACAAAGCCGTTCAACATTCTCGAGGTGAAGGCGAGAATCAAGGCGATCATGCGCCGCACGGAGCCCCGCCGGATCATGGGAGAGGCTGCGCCCGCGCCAAAGGTTGTGGAGAGCGGAGAGATGCGGCTGGACTGCGAGGGCAGAAGGGCTTATATCGATGGGAAGGAGATCGGGCTCACCGCGAAGGAGTTTGAGGTGCTGGAGCTTCTGATGCTCAACCCGAACAAGGTGTACAGCCGGGAAAATCTGCTGCAGCTCGTGTGGGGGACAGACTATCCGGGGGATGTCCGCACGGTGGATGTACATATCCGCAGACTCCGCGAGAAAATTGAACAGAATCCGAGTGAACCAAAGTATGTACACACCAAATGGGGTGTCGGCTATTACTTTTTTAACGCATAATTAAAGGAAGCGGAAGATGAAGGCATTCTTTTCTCTGCGCAGCCTGCGGGCGCGCATCTTTATCATTATACTGGTGATCGGTGTCGTTCCCGGCGTGCTCATGAAATATGGTATTCTGAACAATTACGAGCAGCGCGCCGTGGAACATCGTATTGCCACGGTTCAGAACCAGTTGAAAATCGTAGGAAACCATCTGCTCAGCAACCATTATTTCAGCGATACAAAGACAAATGAAAGTGTGATCAACGCGGAACTGGAAATGATCTCTAATCTGTACGAGGGCCGGGTCATGATTGTGAATTCCGGTCTGAAGGTTGTCAAGGACACCTATGCGCTCAGTGAGGGCAAGACAATGATCTCGGAGGAGGTCATCCGCTGCCTGCAGGGGGAGAGCATGTCCCATTATGACAGGGAGCATGGGTACATAGAGATGACGACGCCCATCACGGATACAGCGGCGAACACGGAGGGAACAAGCGTCATTGTCGGCATTATGGTCACGAGTATCTCCAATGATTCCATTGTGGCGACCATGGAGGTTCTGAACCGCAAGGCGACCATACTGGAATATCTGATCGTGGTCGGCATCCTTGCATTTGCGATTGTCCTGTCCAATGTGCTGACGAAGCCGTTCAGTCGGGTCACGGACGCAATCAATCAGGTCAAGGCGGGCTACAGCGACGAATCCATCTCTGTTCCCGATTATGTGGAGACCGTGCACATTGTGGATGCGTTTAACCAGATGTTGAAGCGGATGAAGGCGCTGGACGATTCCAGACAGGAATTTGTGGCGAACGTCTCACATGAATTGAAGACACCCATGACCTCCGTCAAGGTGCTTGCGGATTCCCTGCTCGCACAGAAGAACGCACCGGCGGAGCTTTACCGCGAGTTCATGGAGGACATTGTTTCCGAGATCGACAGGGAGAACCAGATTATCACGGATCTTCTTGCACTTGTGAAGATGGACAAGAAGGTGCAGGAGCTGAACATTGTCTCCCTGAATATCAACGATCTGACGGAGCTGATATTAAAGAGACTTAGGCCGATCGCGCGGAAGAAGGATGTGGAGGTCGTCTTTGAGAGCATGAGGACAGTCGTTGCGGAGGTCGATGAGGTGAAGATGACCCTGATTATGACGAATCTTGTCGAAAATGCCATAAAGTATAATAAGGAGCACGGCTGGGTGAAGGTTGAGCTGGATGCGGATCATCAGTTCTTTACCTTCAAGGTCAGCGATTCGGGGCTTGGCATTCCTGAAGATTCGCTGGCGCACATTTACGAGAGATTTTACCGCGTTGACAAATCCCATTCGAGGGAGATCGGCGGAACGGGGCTCGGACTGGCGATCACGAAGAGTGCGGTGCTGATGCACAGGGGCTCTATCACAGTGACCAGCGTGGAGGGGGAGGGCTCCTGCTTCACGGTCAAGATTCCGCTGACATATATTGCCGGGGGCGGGCAGACCGCCTGACGGTTAAGAGGGAACATGGATGAAAAAGCTATATGGATTGCTGCTGGTGATTGTTACAGTCTGTGTGCTGTCCGCCTGCGGCGAAAAGGAACAGGAAAATAAAGATGTGATCCAGATATACGGCATCAGCACGACGGAGACGAAGGTAGAGGCGCATCCCCATGAGATGACGGCAAAGCAGCCCGGGGAGAGGCTGGATGAGCTGATTCTCTGCATGGAGACAAGCCCTGAGAAGCTGGAATATAAGGTTCCGCTTGCCATGGGCTTTCAGGTGCTGGATGTCAGCTGGGAGGACAACAAGGTACAGCTGAATGTAGATGCGGCATATCTGAATATGCCGGTGACAACGGAGGTACTGGTGCGCGCGGCGATCGTGCGTACCCTGACGCAGCTGGACGGGGTCAGCTATGTCGGCATCACAGTCGAGGGAAACCAGCTTTTTGACAGTACGGGCAGCCCTGTCAGCTGGATGAACGCCGACCAGTTCATCGACAATGACGGAAACGAGATCAACACCTACGATCAGGTCCGCATCAAGCTCTACTTTGCAAACGAAGCGGGGACGAACCTCATCGCGGCATACAGGGAGAAATACTATTCCACCAATATTCCGCTGGAGCGGTTTGTTGTCGATGAACTGCTCGCCGGTCCGAGCGGGAAGGTGGAGGGGCTTTATCCCACGATCAACCCGGCAACCAAGGTCGTCAGCATCATGACGAAGGACGGTATCTGTTATGTCAATCTGGATGAGAGCTTTCTCACGGTGGTGAACAATGTTTCGACGGATGTCGCCGTCTATTCGATTGTCAACTCGCTTGTAGAGCTGAGCAATATCAACAAAGTCCAGATCCTGATTAACGGAGAGGTGCCGGAAAGCTTCCAGACGACGACCTTCGAGCGGAATCTGGATATTGTAACTACGCTGGATAAGTGATTGCGGAATGCCTTGCTGAAAGGGACTGCAATTAATTGACTGTATAGGTCAGAATAGGCGAATCAATGAAAATACGTGTGAAAAGACCGCTCCTCGCAGTGTGCGCATTTCTGGTCGCGGTCGCATGGCTCCGACTGATGTCCGACGGGTACGACAGCCCGCCGGACGGAACACTCAGCCTACGGCAGCTGGAACAGGGGACTGCGCTATGTGTTGTCGGGCAGGTCTGTAAAAAAGAAGAACAGAAGATCTGGTTACAATCAGTAAGTGTCGAATCTATTTCAAACAAAGACCAAATCGGTCAAAATCAGAGAGAACAGGAAAAAATAGATAAATATCCGGCGAAACAGCCAGACAACGATCAGCCCGGACGGGAGCAGAGTACGTTGGAGCAACAGGTAACTTGTGCGGAGAAAATGATCTGTGAGCTGGCGGAAGAGACTGCATTGGATGCAATTCCTCTGGGCGCGTGGGTGATGGTATCAGGCAGCTTTCAGACATTTTCGGAGTCGGCAAACCCAGGCGAATTTGATGCCTTTACCTATTACCGTTCGCTCAGTGTCGGCGGGCAGTTAAAAAAGGCGGTGCTCTTAGGCAGGAACAGCGATCGGTGGACGATCCGGGAGGCAATGTACAGGCTGCGGCTCCGGCTGCATGGGAGGCTTTACACGGTTTTCCCGGAACGTGAGGCGTCGGTGATGGCGGCGCTTTTGCTTGGAGAAAAGACGGATACCGACAAGGAGTTAAAAAATCTGTATAAGAGGTGCGGAATCCTGCATATCTTAAGCATTTCTTCCCTGCATATCACGATCATTGGCATGAGCCTGTATAAGACGCTCCGCAGGACAGGACTCCCGGTTGCGCCGTGCGCCGTCGCGGGCGCAGTGCTCTTGCTGCTGTATGGATTTCTGACAGGCTTCAGTGTGTCGGCATGCCGCGCCATCGGTATGTATCTGATCCGGATGCTCGGAGAAATCTGCGGCAGAACCTATGATATGCTGACGGCAGTCGGGATTCTTGCGGTAGCTATGGTTCTGTACCGGCCGTTCTATCTGGAAAATACCGGTTTCCTGCTTTCATTTTCGGCAGTTTTGGGAATCGGTGCGCTCTATCCAGCGATGGCAGGGAAACGTAGCCCCGTGCGCCCGCGCTATTACGGCGAACCGAGGCTGAGGCTTTGGCTGCGGAAAACGCTGCGGGCACTCAGAATGAACGCACTGTCAAGCCTCGCGGCGACCCTCGCAACACTGCCTGTGCAGCTCTGGTTCTTTTATGAGGCACCGGTTCTGGCGGTCGTGATCAATCTCCTTGTCCTGCCATTCATGAAACCCATGCTGATTGTGGGGCTTTTCAGCCTGATTCCCGGTTTTGGGACGGCGGGCATCCTCGACAGGGGGATACTCTGGTGGTATGAGACGCTCTGCGGACTCTTTGACGGTCTGCCCTTCGGCAGCTGGAATCCCGGCAGACCGCAGCCGTGGCAGATGCTTATCTATTACATGGCGCTGGGCGGCATTGTTCTGCTGGGACGGAGAAGGAAACGCAGCGAAGGTAAGAGCAATGAAGGCAAGAGCGGCGGGGGAAGGGGCAGCGGAGGCAAGGTCAGCGGTCGGATTCGGCGCGTCAGAGTGGGCGCTTGGCAGGCGATATTGACGGTTGCCGCCGTGGCAATATTCTTCATCCATCCGGCAGGCCGGAATCAGATTATTTTTCTGGATGTCGGACAGGGCGATTGCTGCCTGATCCGCACGGAGACAGGGCATAACTATCTTTTTGACTGCGGCAGCAGCAGTCGCAGGAAGGTCGGGGAATATGTATTGCTTCCCACATTGAAATACTATGGAATTACAACCTTGGACGGAGTTTTCGTCTCCCACCCGGATGTGGATCATATGAATGGAATCCAGGAGCTGCTGGAGCTGGCGGAAGAGAATCATCTGAAAATAAAGAGCCTGATATTGCCGGCGGTGGAGCAGAGTGCGAGACAGGAGCAGTTTGGGGAACTGCTGGAGGCGGTTGCCGAAAGGAACGAGGGGCAGAAAACAACCCAGACCACGCGGGTCGTCTGGGTTTCAGCGGGGGATGCATGGGAGAGTGGCAGCGTCAGATTTCTTTGCCTGCACCCGGAAAGGGAAAGTGGGACAATGAATGAGAATGCTTATTCAGAGTGCTTTTATGTAGATTTCGGGGATTTTACGCTGCTGCTGACCGGAGATGTGGAGGGGAGCGGTGAGGAAGCTCTTCTGGAAGAACTTCAACGCAGGAGGATCGGGCAGTTAGACCTGCTCAAGATTGCCCACCATGGAAGCCGCAATTCCACGACCGAAGCGCTTCTGCAGCAGCTGCACCCCGGAACGGCAATCATTTCCTGCGGCAGCAATAACCGCTACGGACATCCGCATGCGGAACTGTTGAACCGGCTGGAGAGTGCGGGCGTGCAGTGGTTCTGCACCAAGGATTATGGAGCGGTTATCGTGGAAACGGATAAAGGGGGAAGCGTTAAGCTGCGGGGGTACAGAGAAGAGAAATAGTCCACCATACCCAGTGTCCAAGCGAAGCGAGGGTACAGGGCGGAAAAACAGCCCGCCATACCCAGAGCCCGAGTGGGGCGGGGGTACAGGGCGGAAAAACAGCCCGTTATACCCAGCGGACGAGCGGGGCGAGGGTATAGGGTGGAAAAACAATTCACCATACCCGTCGCCAATGGGAGAAGCGGGTTATGCCAAAAATTTAATATTGTATAAAGAAAGGATATGAGATTATGTTTGCAAATTACGAAGAAATAAAAAGAAGGATGAACCACATTGAGCAGGAATTAGTGCAAATAGAAAGTATGAGGGATGAATGGCCGCAGGACGAATTGATTTGCGCCAAGAATGGAAAGCATTATAAGTGGTATTTAAAAACGGCAGATAGGACAATCTATCTACCAAAGGGAGAAAGAAATCTTGCGGAAAGGTTAGCTCAGAAGAAATATTATCAGTTGCGGCAGAGTGAGTTAAAGAGCGAATTGTCTGCTTGTCAGACCTATATAAGAAGGGCGGGGTACAATGGAAATTTGACTGATAAAATGATGGAAAATCCTGAATATGAACAACTTCTTGGAAAGCAATCGGGCTCAGTGGGGAAAGAAATGAAAGATTGGATGAATTCGGAATATGAAAGAAATAACAGTCATCCGGAAAATTTGATTGTGAAGGGAACACAGGGAAAATTTCTTCGTTCAAAATCAGAAGCAATTATAGATAGAAGTTTGTATTGCTCGGGTATACCTTTCCGATATGAAGATAAATTGATGTTGGATGGTGTGGTGTTTTATCCGGATTTCACAATCAGACACCCGAGGACAGGGAAATTCTATTATTGGGAGCATTTCGGGATGATGGATAATCCAGAGTATATTAATCATGCTTGTCAGAAGATAAAGATCTATTGCGGACATGGAATCATTCCATCTGTAAATCTGATTCTTACATATGAAACAAAAGATCATCCGTTTGGGATTGATAGCGCAGAGAGAATTGTTCAAGAGTATTTCCTATAAAAAATTACGAGATGAGACTATGAGGTGAGGGTGCAGCGGGGGTATAGAGCGGGGAAGATGTTTGCTATACCCAGAGGCCGGGCGAAGCGAGGGTATAGAACGGGGAAAATGCTTGCCATACCCAGAGGTTGAGCGAAGCGAGGGTATAGAGCGGGGAAAATGCTTGCCATACCCAGAGGCTGAGCGAAGCGAGGGTGCGGGGCGGAAAAACAGTCCGCTATACCCAGCGGGCAAGCGGAAATTCACAACGCCGGGGGTATATAACAAGATAAAAGGCGGCGCACCCATCCGGGCACGCCGCCAGCTGACCAGCTATCTGACCTGTTATTTACATGGACTCCGGGATCAGACCGCTCTCCTTCAGAAGAATTTCAAGGTCGGTTCCCTTTACCTTTCTGAGAACGATGCGGAGCATCTCCTTTTCCTTCAATGACAGCTTTACATCTGTGATCGGCTTCTTGTCGATTGCATAGTAGCAGGCGCGCAGCAGCTCGCGGACATCATACTTGCTGCCCCAGACCTCCGGCACGCCGCGGTCAACATTCAGCAGAGTGTAGACGGATTCCATACCGGTCCGCATGGAGTACTCGATCGTGAAGATCGTGTCGCGGGGAGTCTCGGCAAACTGTCCGAGGAATGCAAAGTTCACAGCGCCGTCCGGCACAACATGAGGACGATCCTCATTCTTTCTGGGCTGGAAGAAAGCGTTGATATAAGGCATGAAGCAGGTTGTTGTGTTGCATGCGTTTTTCGCAAGCTCGTCGATTTCATTCTGGGGAACGCCGATGTGGTAAAGCCACTCGCGGCAGACCTCCTCGCCCGTACAGTCGCGCATTGCCTTCCTGACATAATTTCCCTCAGTGTTGGTGTTGAGTGCATACAGCCAGATCAATACCATGTTCTTGTCCTGTGACTTGAACTGGGGCTGACGGTTGATCGTCCAGGAGAGATACCAGTTGTCGGTGCTGTCCTTGACGGTGACAATACCGCCGGTCGTGACCTTTCCCTCGCGGGGATCACGCTTGCAGATCTTCTTGATGTGCTGGATGATCTCCTCGTTGGAGGTTGCGACGGTTGCGCTCATCCAGTTCGTCGCATCAATATTGCTGCAGAACGCGTCGGGATTGCCGAACTCGCCGTGCGTTGCCTGCTTTGCAATATTCTTCCACATATCCCAGGATTCGCCGGAGCCGTTTTTCAGCTTGGAGAGGTCGGGCTTGTGGGTCTGGTCGCCGTAGCAGGAGCTGTCCGTGCAGCAGCCGTTGGTAATGAATACGAGGTCGTCCTCGATGAGATCGATGGTCTGCTCCGAGCCGTCCTTGACATACAAGATCTGCTTCGCAATCTTCTTGTCGCCCACGGTCTCGATGATGACATTCCTGACATCCATGCCGTACTCGATCTTTACATTGTGTGCCTCCAGATATTTTACCAGCGGCAGGATCAGGCTCTCGTACTGGTTGAACTTAGTGAAACGGAGTGCGCTGAAATCCGGCAGACCGTCAATGTGGTGCACATAACGGCAGAGGTAACGCTTCATCTCCAGCGCACTTGACCAACGCTGGAAAGCGAACATTGTCTGCCAGTAGAGCCAGAAGTTAGTCTCCCAGAAGGAATCCGGCAGCACCTCCGAAATTTTCTTGCCCTCCAGAGCCTTCTCGGGAGTGATGAACAGCTGGGAAAGCGCGAGAGCGGAAGCCTTGTCGAGCCCGAATTTGCGGTCGGTATGGGCATCCTCGCCGCAGTTTACGGAAGCACGGCAGAGGGAATAGTTGGGATCGTGCTTGTTGAGCCAATAGTATTCATCCAGAACGGAGACGCCGGGCGTTTCCAGAGAGGGAACGTCGCGGAACATATCCCACATGACCTCGAAATGGTTATCCATCTCACGGCCGCCGCGCATGAAGAAGCCCTTTGTGACATCCTTGCGCCCGTCGCAGCTTCCGCCCGCAAGCTCCAGCTTTTCCAGAAGATGAATATGCTCGCCGCTCATCTGGCCGTCACGGACAAGATAGAATGCGGCGGTCAGACCTGCCAGACCTGTGCCGATGATATATGCGGATTTCTTGTCAACATCCTTAGGCTTCTCGGGATGTGCAAATGATTCGTAAGTACCTGCTGAATAATACATAGTGAATACCTCCTTGCTTTGCTGTGGTTCTATTGTTGGTTGCTTATGACTGCATTATACCAACCGGAGAAAAAGATTCCATAAACACAAAAAGTCCTGTGATAAAGGTTTTATCACAGAACTTCCGGTGTAAATTTTTTTATCAATATGCCGCGTCTGATAAATTCAGGCGCAGGGTGGCATGGCGGTTCAGAGCTTAAAGCGGTTGAGCGCGTTGGAAACAGAATCCTGAAGCACAAGGGCGAGCTTTTCCACAAGAGCCTCCGGCGCGTCGGTCATGCCGTCCCTGATCCAGTCCAGCATCAGCCCCACAAAGCAGTAGGAGTAGATCTTGGCGATGAAAGCCTTGTCCTCCTCGCGCACGGTCATTCCAACCGATTCCTCCTCAATGACACCCATAATCAGATTGTCTGTCAGCGGTGTCACATATTTTTCGACCTGACCGCGGTCGACGCAGCGGTAGACATTCATAATGAATGGTTTGTTCTCCAGCACGGCGTAAAAGATCTGCAACAGGCCCTGCTGCCACGTGTCATGGGTCTTCTTTTCCTCCAGAGCCTTCTTGGCATCCTCTAGACATGCCCATTCCACGAGATCGTAGATGTCCTGAAAGTGGTAGTAGAAGGTCATGCGGTTGATTCCGCAGTCCTCAGTAATATCGCTGATCGTGATCTTGTTCAGCGGTTTCTTTAGTAAGAGATTTTTCAGGGATTGTTCCAATGCCCTTTTTGTTACCTGTGACATGAAATTCCTCCTTGTCCTGTCTGTTTTCGCGTTCCGGAGCGTAAGCTGCGGATAATCCAAGTATAACATGAATGAAAAACGGAGAAAAGGGCTTTCTGTATGTCGTTTCGTGCATAATTCTGTCGTTTCGTGCAGGAAGACTTGTACAGGGACAAATTTTTTTATATTATTAAAAATAAAAAGTGGTATAATCTGGTATATGAGCCAAAAGATGAGACCAAAACAGAGATTTGAAATAGAGATGGAGGAGTAAAAGGAATGAAGGGATGGATGAAAGGCTTCAAAAGATCGTTTGCTGTGGCACTGGCGGTGCTGATGGTCAGCGATACCGTTAATCTGTCAGCGCTGAAGGTAGCTGCTGCAGAAGAAAAGCCGGCAGCGGCAGTGACGAGTGACAGCACGGTCTCCGGCGATGATCTGCAGACGGTGGACAACAGTGCACCGGCAGATGACGACGCGGCAGAAGGTAACAGTGCGCCGGTGGGAGAGTATGGAATCGCAACGTTGGCAGGTACGACGGAGACTCCGGTGCAGGTGAAAAAAAGCGATGGCACGGTGCAGGAATATGCGACGCTTTATGACTATACAGGGGGAAACTGCTGGGCAAATTGCGAGATTACTCTGAATGGCAATGCTTCGTTGGGAGGGAACTGTTTTTTTCATAAAACCGTTACACTGGATCTGAACGGTTATACTCTGGAGACAGCGGAATATGCACTTTCATTTGAAGGGTCAAATTCTGTGGTTAAATCGTCAAAATCCGACGGAAAGATTACAGGCGCGGGATATGGCGGGTGGCAAGGTTATAATGATGTGCTGCATGTAGAGGGATCGGGTGCAAGCTGTACCATTGAAAGCGGCGTGACGATCGAGGCAACAGGAGACAGACCTGCCGTTTATGCATGCGCGAACCTTATCATTGAGGAGGGGGTTACCCTGACGCGCGCAAATGGCAAAGAGGTACTCCGTGTGCGTCCGGGTGGAAATGTAACCATAAAGGGCGGAAACTTTCAGGGCAAGGTATATCGGACATCAGGGGGTACTCTGCAGATCAGTGGCGGTACCTTTCAAAATGGAATAGAGGTGGAAGGCGGAACCCTTGCCGACTGCTTCAACGGCTACGGCTTAAAGAAGTCGAGTGGTGACAGCATTGTAGATCTGACGGCAGCCTCTGTTTCGGATTCTGTGTATGTTTACCAGATTCCTCTCCGGATTACAGAGCAGCCGACTCTTGCAGTCGATCAGGCAAGCGTGGTGGAGGGTTATACCGCTGTACCGCCGCAGGTTTCCGTGGCAGCCGCGAAGAACGAAAGCGTGACCGGTGAATTATCCTATCAGTGGCGGGTAAAGAAGCAGCTTGTGGGAGGAAATGAAGTGGACGAGGAGGTCGAGGGTGCGACAGGGACAACCTTCCAGATTCCCGCTAATCTGGCGGTGGGAACCTACCGCTATTACTGCCGGGTCACCTGTGGCAGCGACAGTATTGATTCGGACGCAGTGCCCTTCACCGTGCAGGCAGGCTTGTATGGGGTAGCTGTCAACGGCACGGAGACCCTCTATGCCGACCTGAGTGCCGCGCTGGATGCCATCGAGGCGGCAGTGGAGAAGGCAACAGGCGCTACAGACATTACGTTTAAGCTGCGTGCATCCGTAAAGAATAACGCTGCCGTCCGAGTATTCAGCGCCGGAAAATATCCGTTCCATCTCACGGTGGATCTGAACGGGCATGAGCTTGGAAATTATGGTACTATTACATGGCTGAACACCAGAGACCAGTGCTGTATCGGTGTCTCGGGGGAGAATGCAAAGCTGACGGTTACGGATCCTTCTCAGGAAGGTAACGGGGAACTGCACGGTGGCTTTTCGGCTGCAAACGGTGCTGTACTGGAAATGACGGGCGGCAAGTGCGCCTATATCTATATCGAATCCGGCGCAAGGGGTTTTGTAAAGGGTGGCACCTGCGGGATGAGAGCCTATATAGGAAACGCTGATGCTTCCGAGGGAAATGCCGGCACCTCCTGCGAAGTACAGGGAGGACTCCTGTCATCGATAGCTGTATATGGAGGTGCAGCGCTTACCGTAACGAAGGACTACACAGGAAAAACAGATTCACTGGTAGTGAACCATTGGGCGAGAACCAATGGTGCAACGGAAAAGCAGCGTGCGTTGGTTTCGCTTGCCGGAGGCAGCTATGGAAAGATCAAGACAGATCCCTACTGCACGCTGGAAGAAGATTTGGGGGCAATGTTGGCAGATCCAGCGAACGGCTACGCCATCGCCGATATGCTGGCGGAGGGCTATGCACTGTTCAACAACGGCTTCAAGTTGGATCTGGACAGAACCGCGCTGTTCTACAGCAATGTGGAGGTCAAACCTGCCGACACACCGGACAATCAGGAGCTTGCTGTGGCAGAGATCGTGGAGGACGGCACAAAGAAAACCTACTATACCTCGTGGGAAAGTGTGCTGGACTATCTGCCGAAGGCGGGGACTGTAAACAGCGCTTCGGTGGAGGTCGTATTATTAAAGGATATTTCCGATGCTTCTGCTACAGAGACATTGACTTTGAACAAGGCGGATAAGTATATTCTGCGATCCCCGGAGGGCAGCCACTTCACAATAACTGGTGATGGCGATGCCCTACTGAAAATGAATTGCACAGCGACATTTATTATTGACAATATTACCCTTGAGGACGGCTTTATAGAAGCTTCCAGAGGAGAATTTATTATAAAGGACGCGCTGCTGCAGAATGAAAAATGCAAGGCGCCGGTGATCAGGCTAAGCGATGGATATCTGGCATTGGAGCAGGGTGCCCGCCTGGTTCTGGAAGGGGCGGATGATGCTGCACGGACAGTGGAGCTGACAGGAGCTGCCGGAATCTTCATTGCAGACGGCGCAGGCATCAACCCTTCTAATAATGGAAAATATGGCATTCTGGTCTCCGGCACAGATAATTCTCTGGTTGTGCCGGAAGGAGCGGGCGGTAAAAACATTGATGCAAAACTGGCAGACGGAGCTGGATTGACAGTCTATTGGACGCCGGATTATCTTACGGACTTTATTAAGGAACTTGAGGCGGAAAAAGCTGCGAGTGAGAACATTACCACCTACTATCAGCTCCGGCTGCCGGAGGGTGTATCCCTGCCGGACGGCGCCAATAGCAATATAAAGGTGCTGAATGACATATTGTACGGTAAAGCAGGAAGCGAGATTACTGTGGGCGGCATCACCTGCGCTTATCAGTATGCCACCGACACTACGGGGCAGATCAGAGAAGCGGCGACGACAGAGAATAAATTCATCATGCCGGAAGCTACGGTCACGCTGATCACACACGGATCCGATGAATACGGCTATTGTGCGCACTGTGGAAAGACGGATCTTGCCGTTTCTTATCAAAACGGGCATCTGGATATAGAAGGGCTTACAGGGCGTACCTACGATAGCTGGACCCAGATGCTGACCGGCATAGAACTGGTCCCTGGGGCAGGACAGACGGCGGTGACGCTTACCATGCCGGATTATCGATATCAAAATAGCGAACGCAAGTGGATGATGTATGCATGCGGAACTCCGAAGAATGAAGAAGCGGACTTTGAGGTGCGCTATAAGAACAACACGGCGGCGTATCCGTACCGTGAGGGCGAAGCCGGTTTTGATGCGGCAAAGGCTCCTAAGGTGACGATTACCGGACGCGGGAAGTACACCGGAGAGTTTACCGTATACTTTACCATCGGCAAGGGGACGATGCGGCCTCAGGTCAATAATCTTGAGGTATGCGGTTCTAGTGCTTGTTACTATGATGGAAGAACAGAGAAGGCATGGAATAACAGTTTAATAGAGTTCTACGGTGACGCTTTTGATGCAAAGCAGTGGAGCCAGTGTGGCGCCCAGATGCAGCAGGGAGAATGGTATATCAGCCAGATCACCACACCTGAGGTAATGAATAATTATGCGGAGGGCAGCGTAGACATATGCCCGACCACCGTGGAGTACCGCAAGAGTGAGAACGAAAACTGGATCATGGAGAGACTCGAGGGCGCTAGTAAAGAGGATATGTACATGATCACCGATGCGGGGGAATATCCCTTCTGGGTCAGGATGACTAATGCGAACTGTGAGAATGAATATATAACGGAAAAGCTGGTCGCAAGGATCCTGCCGAAGACATTGACGGAAGGGATGGTTGCCCCGGTTGCGGATGCTTTCGCATATTACACAGGAAGTGGGGTTGAGTGCACTGCCTATGATACAGGTGCAATTTCGGACAGTGGGATTACAGTGGATGGCAGTCCCTATGCGCTGAAAAAGGATAAGGATTACACCGTAGCCTATGAAAACAATATGGACGTTACGAACGGGGGGAACAAGGCGAAGCTCATCATCACCGGTATCGGCAACTATGGCGGAGAGGCGGAACCTATTGAGCTGGAATTTGCTATCCGGTATGCCTTTACCCCGGCGCAGACGGCCGCTTCTAAAACAGGGTGGTATAACGGGGATGTAACCGCTTTATTCGGTACATCGGACAGCGGCGCAGATGCCAGTCAGGTGCTGTACACAAGTGCTCTGGATGCCGGACTGACAGACGGACTGGGAAGTGACATAAAGGCTTATGCTACGCTTGCCGATGCGGCGGACGGCACAGCTGCGGAGTATGTGTTCGCGGAAGAGGGCGAGGTCACGAAGACGCTCTATGTAAGGGATGTCGAGAAGGGCTATGTCGGCAGTCCCGTCGAGGTGACGTTGCATATTGATAAGACCGCGCCCACATGGGAGGCAACGGCAGGAAACAGCGGCGACTTCGGTATTTCCATCAAGGAGAACTGGTGGAAGACGCTGCTGAATACGGTTTCCTTCGGAAGGTTCTATAATGATGCTTCGATCGATCTGGTACTCAGGGCAAATGACGCGAAGGACGGCGTAAACGAGACCAGCGGTGTCGCAGAGTATTTCTATTATATTGATACGGTCGATGCGTCTGCTCTTCCGGCGGCAAAGACAAAGGCTGAACTGGACGCATTGATGACTGGCGGAAAATTTACGGAAGTGCCGGCAGCAGACGGCGGACAGGTGACGATTTCCGGCGTGTTGAGCGCAGAAAAGCACTATATTGTCTACGCCTGTGCGAAGGACGCGGCGGGGAACCTGAGCGACTATATCTGCAGCGAGGGCGTGGTGGTTGACAGGACGGCACCGGAGATCACGTCTGCGACAACTCCCACCGAGGAGAAAGGAACGCTGGCAGACCATGAGGCAACGGTTACCTTTGAGGTGGATGAAGCCGGAACTGTGGTGTACTTCTGCATCGGCGGCTATGAGGACGACGCGCAGTTTGAAAGCGATAAAACGACCTTGCAGACGGAGCTGGCACAGGATATGGTTGCCGTAAAGCTGGAGGACGGCAGATGGCAGCCGGCGGTGGAAAACGGACAGACGATGCCGATGCATGGCATTTCGCCGGATCCGGTAATCTACAGTCGGAGCATGCAGGAGGGCGAGAATGCAATTACCCTCTCCGGGCTGAAGGAGAATAAGGGCTATCGTCTTTATCTGATGGTTATTGATAAGGCGGGCAATCTGCAGACAGCGTACACGACCGTGGATTTCGCCACGCGCAGGCTGATACCGGTTGTGAGCGAGAACCCGGCGTTGAACGGTGTTTACGGTATGCAGGTAAAGGATTTTACGGTCGGAGCCGGTACGGTGGTAGATGCTGATGCGCTGGATACTGTGCTGGCGGGTGCATGGACGTTTACGGACACGGCAGCAGCCGGTGAGGAGTATCCGGTACCGGGTACGACGGAGGAATATGAGCTGACCTTTACGCCGGATAATAACGCTTATGAGAGCGTGAATGTGAAAATTGTGCCCACGGTGGCGAAGAAGGAGCTTACCGTGTACGTTGCGGGGAATCTGGAGAAGACCTATGGCGAGGAGAATCCGGGCATTGCCTATGTGGATGCGGCGGATGAGCCGGATTCATGGAAAGAGCTTCTTTCGTGGGATAGCCAGGATGAGGTCAAGGCGGATCTTGCACTGACCACGACGGCGACGAAGACTTCGGGTGTCGGAAGCTATGACTTCACGGTAACCTCTGCGAATGCAATGTATGATGTGAAGGTGAAATACAGAGTTTCCGATGCGGAGAGCGTAAGCTATCCCGACCACGGCACACTGACCGTGAAGAAGGCGGATGCCGTACTGACGGCAGGAACGGACAGCTATGCAAAGACCTTCGGGGATGATGCGTTTACACTCGACGTGACCGCGAGCCATACAGAGACCGCCATCGTATACGAGGTGACGGACGGAAGCGGCGTGGTATCGGTTGCGGCGGACGGCACGGTGTCGATTCTTAAGGCAGGAACCGCGAAGATTAAAATATCACTGCCGGGGAACGCAAACTACAATGCGGCAGCGGACAGAGAGATCACGGTGACGGTGGCAAAGAAGAACGCACCTACTGTGGCTGATGTGAACAGAAATTATTATTATGACCGCGATAATCAGGACAGCATTGATATCGGAAAGCTGCTGCCGGTGGACTGCGGGAAGATCACAGGAAATGCAGTCTCCGGACATGCGTTTATTGTGAACTGTGGCTTTAACGAAGAAACCGGCATATTGTCATACACGATACAGAAAAATAAAGTGGAAACGCGCGACATCACAGTGACTGTCGAGACAGAGAACTATAATGCGATCACAGTTGTCATTCATACGAACTGGGTTGATAAGCGGGAGGTCTTTGCCAAGGCGGGCACAGAGGTGGCTTTAAAGAACAGTACGCTGACCTATGGCGACAGACTTTCGGCGCTGGCCTTTGCGGATGCGGAGTTTGTGGACGGTGACGGAAATCCTGTGGCAGGTACGCTTGCATGGGAGGATGAGAGCCTGATCCCGGCGGCGGGAACGGCAAGTGCGAACTGGAAGTTCACCCCTGACGACGAGGCATATATTGCCAGAACGGACAGCGTAAGCATTACGGTAGACAGGGCGACACCGAAGGCGGACAGCCTGCCTGCTGCGGCAGAGAAGGAAATTGTCTATGACCCGTTGCAGACTCTGGCAGGGCTGGAGCTGTCGGGCGGAAACGTTGTATGGACGGTCGGCGGTGCGGGCGTGACAGTTGTGGGCACATGGAGCTGGAGCAATGCTGCGACAGTGCCGACGGTGGACGTAAAGAGCTATGAGGTGACATTCACACCGCTTGACACGGCGAATTATAAGACCTTCAAGGCAAATATCACTGTGACAGTGACAAAGGCAAAGCCCTATATCGAGACAGTACCGGCAGCGGCGCAGATCACTTACGGGGACAGCCTCGGAGCGTCTGCACTGAGCGGAGGAAAGGTACTGTATGGCGACGGAAGAGGTAATGCCGCCACGGTATCCGGCGGAGACGCGGAGGTGGCAGGAACCTTCACATGGAAGAATCCTGACACGAAACCGACCGTTGCCGACAGTGACAGCACAGAGTACGAAATCGTATTTGAGCCAATGGATAGCACGAATTATGAGACGGTAACGACAAAGGGTAAGCTCGCCGTGAAGAAGGCGGAGAAGGCGCCGGATATGCCGGACGATGTCATGAAGGTTGCGTTTGACTGCGGAAAGGTGGCAGATGTAGCGCTTGGCAGGAATAACTGGGCATGGAAGGACAGCGACCTTGAGACTGCACTGACAGTCGGCGCTGAGGTCACAGCGACGGCGGTCTACACCGGAGCGGATAAGGGCAACTATGAAATTGAGACTGTGGTCGTGAGAATCACGAGAAGCCAGCGCACAGAGACAGTGGTGAAGCCGGAGGACAGCAAGCGGCCCTTTATCAAGGGAGAGAACGGCAAGGAAGGCTGGGATGTCATCCGTGAGAATGCAAAGAGCGTTACGGAGGGCGGCAGTGTGACCGTGGATATGAACGGCACGACTGTAGTACCGTCAGACCTGTTTGAACTGATCCGTGGAAGAAATGTGACGCTCACCTTTGACATGGGCGGCGGCATCCTATGGCGCGTAAACGGCAGGGATGTGGCAGAGAACAGAGCCGGAGACATTGATTTCGGCGTGAAGACCGGCGCGAACGCGAACAACGTGATTCCTGTGGAGGTTATCAACAATATCACCGGAGAGAAGGCTCATATGAACCTTAGCCTTGCCTATGACGGCGAGTTCGGCTTCAGGGCAGTGCTCTCGCTGAATGTGGATGCGAAGAATGCGGGAATGTATGCAAATCTGTACTATTATAACGAACGGACGGGTGCGCTTGAGTTCATGAGCGCGGGCAGGATCGCGGCGGACGGAACAGCGGAGCTTGTCTTCACCCACGCTTCGGAATACACGATTGTCATCGACAAGGAGGTGGCGGTCAGGTCACCGAAGACCGGCGAGCCGTACACGCCCGCAGCCGGCATACTGCTGTTGCTGTTAGGCACGCTTCTTTTGTCACAGGGATGTGTACTTTGTCACGGAAAGTATAAGAGAAAGGTACAAAGCAGAAGGTAGAGAGGTATGGCGCGAGAAAATAAAATCAACACGAGGCTGGAGATCATACAGGTCGCAACACGGCTTTTTCTGGAGCGGGGATATACCAATGTCCTCGTCTCCGACATCGTCGGTGAGATCGGTATCAGCAAAGGAAATCTGACCTTTTACTTCCCGACGAAGGAGCATCTGCTTGCGGAGCTGATACACCGGCTCTGCGACTTCCAGTGGGAGCTGATGGGGAAGACGGCGGCAGAGAAGAACCCGCTTACGGCATATCTTCTGGAGATTACGGCAATGACGGCAAGCTACTGCGAGAATCCGGTTGCGAGGGAGCTGTATGTTTCCGCATACACCTCGCAGCTCTCTTTGGAAATCATCAGGGAGAATGACACCAGAAAGGCAAAAAAGATCTTTGCGGAATATTGTCCTGACTGGACGGGCGGGGATTTTATCATTGCGGAGAATATCGCCTCCGGGATTGAGTATTCCCTGTTTACGGGGAGGCAGGAGTCCGGCAGCACGCCTGACCGGAGAATCGCCGCCAGCCTGAACGCCATTATGATGGTCTACCATGTGCCGGAAGACGTGCGGAGGCAGATGATAGAGGATGTCCTGAACATGGATTATCGCCGGATGGGGCGTGAGATGCTGGAGAAATTTGGGCAGTATGTGGAGGAGGTCAACCAGAAGGCGCTTGAGGAAGCGGCGGCGCGGAGACTGGCAAAGCAGGTGAAAAGGCAGCCCGGAAAAAGGGGCAGGAAAAGACGGACAGCATAGAAAAAAGGGACTTTGTCGTGCGTGGCAAAGTCCCTTTTTTATGCTGTTTCTATGATGCTATTTCTATGAGCGGAAGGTGATTGCCCCGGTGGTGGGGTCCATGGCATCGACGATGGCGAGGGATTCCAGACGGATGCCCTTCTCGCGGATCATGGCACCGCCCTCCTGAAAGCCCTTTTCTACAGCGATGCCGACACCTTCGAGCGTCGCCCCGGAGGCGTTGATCAGGTCGATCAGTCCCATGACGGCACAGCCGTTTGCAAGGAAGTCATCTATGATGAGGACATGATCCTCCGGGGACAGAAATTTCTTAGATACAATGACATCATATACACGCTTGTGCGTAAAAGATTCTACCTTTGAAGAGAAGACGTCTCCGTCGATATTGAGGCTCTGCGCCTTCTTTGCAAAGACGACCGGAACGTGGAAGCTCTGTGCCACCACACAGGCGATGCCGATGCCGGATGCCTCGATCGTGAGAATTTTGTTGATGGGTGCGTCCGCAAATAATCTCTTGAATTCCTTTCCCATCTGATCAAACAGGTCTACGTCCATCTGATGATTCAGAAAGCTGTCGACCTTCAGGATATTTCCCTCTTTTACCGTGCCGTCCTTCTGGATTCGTTCCTCAAGCAGTTTCATCTCAATTCCTCATTTCCGCGTGAAAGTGTTTTCACACTAATTTCCTTTGTGCAAGTTGTATTACCGATTATTATGCTAGCACATATTCATTGAAAAAACTATAGATTTTTTCATAATCGTCTGAAAAAGGTTTGCAAATCCTGTCGGAACAATATATAATGTGTAACGTTCGGGACACGGTTTTGCGTGAATCCTGGCATAACATATTTATTAACAATTTAATATCCGCAGATGCGGGAATGGAGGAGAATTATGAGAATCAAGAAGACATTGTGTCTTATCCTCGCAATGGCAATGATGCTGATGCTCGTTGCATGTGGGGATTCATCCGCAAACGGCAGTGATGCCAAGAATGCATCCAAGATTAAAATCGGATGCATTATGCTGGGCGATGAGACTGAGGGTTATACCGCAGCGCACATCAACGGCATTAAGGCAGCAGCAGAGGAACTCGGACTTTCCGACAACCTTGTATGGAAGTATAAGGTAGGTGAGAGCTCCGCCTGCTACGACGCAGCAGTCGATCTGGTAGGACAGGGCTGCAATATTATTTTCTCCAACAGCTACGGCCATCAGACATACATGGTACAGGCAGCGCAGGAGTATCCTGATGTGACCTTTGTCGCAATGACCGGTGATTTCGCCGCAATCTGCGGGTTGTCCAATTTTAAGAATGCATTCACAAGCGTTTATGAGTCCCGTTATGTATCCGGTGTTGTTGCCGGAATGAAGCTGCAGGAGCTTCTGGCTGACGGAACCCTCAGCACAGAGACCCAGCCCGGAAGCTTCGACGCTGACGGAAACGTAAAGGTCGGCTATGTTGGCGCTTATCCTTACGCAGAGGTTGTCTCCGGTTACACCGCTTTCTTCCTCGGCATCCGCAGCATTGTTCCCAACGTTGTAATGGAAGTTGAGTATACGAACTCCTGGTTTGATATTGACAAGGAGGGCGCAGCAGCAGAGTCCCTGATCGCAGACGGATGTGTAATCATCGGCCAGCACGCAGACTCCACCGGCGCTCCCGCAGCAACACAGAAGCTTCATGACAACGGAACGATCTGCTATTCCGTGGGCTACAACATCGACATGAGAGAGACAGCACCGACCGCAGCGCTTACCTCCGCTACGAACAACTGGAAGGTATATTACAAGCACGCTATGGAGTGCATGCTGAACGGTACCGAGCTTGAGGCTGACTGGGCAGAGGGCTTCTCCCAGGATGCAGTTGCCATCACCGAGCTGAGCGACTCCTGCGCGGCAGGAACCGCAGAGAAGGTTGCAGAGGTTGAGGCAGCACTGAAGAACGGAACGCTGCATGTATTTGACACCGATACCTTTACGGTTGGCGGCGAGAAGGTGACAACAGCTCCCTGCGATCTGTCCTTTATGGACTGGTCTGTCGGCAAGGCAATCTACGAGGGCGAGACTGTTGAGGCAATCAAGGACGGTTACTTCTCCGAGTCTACATTCAGAAGTGCACCTTACTTCCAGCTCCGTATCGACGGCATCACCGAGAACGCTAACTAAATCAAATAAAGACGTAAAAAGAGGACGTGTAATCTGTCCTCTTTTTGCGTAAACAGCGTCATAAACAGAAAGGAATCAGCCCTATGGAATGTGCGATCCAGCTCAAACATGTCACTAAGACGTTCGGAACGGTGACGGCAAACAGGGATGTCTCCATGGATATTTATAAGGGAGAGATCCTGTCCCTGCTAGGTGAAAACGGCAGCGGTAAGACAACACTTCTGAACATGATCGCCGGTATCTACTACCCTGACGAGGGTGAAGTGCTGGTGAACGGAAAGCCGGTGGAAATCCGGTCGCCCAAGGATGCTTATGATCTCGGAATCGGAATGATCCACCAGCACTTTAAGCTGGTAGATGTCTTCACCGCAACCGAGAATATTGCACTGGGATTAGATAAGAAGGAAAAATTCGATCTGAAACAGATCAGGAAAAAGGCGCAGGAAATCTGTAAGAAATATCACTTTGACATGGATTTCGACCAGAAGGTCTACACCATGAGTGTATCCCAGAAGCAGACCCTTGAGATCATCAAGGTGCTGTACAGGGGAGCGGATATTCTGATCCTGGACGAGCCCACTGCCGTTTTGACCCCACAGGAAACAGAAAAGCTCTTTGAAGTCATCCGCAATATGAAGGCGGACGGCAAATCGGTTGTCATCATCACGCACAAGCTCCACGAGGTGCTGGAGATCTCCGACAGGGTAAGCATTCTTAGAAAGGGCGAGTATGTCGGCAGCGTTGACACCAAGGATGCGGACGAGAGCCTGCTGACGGAGATGATGGTCGGCAAGAAGGTCGAGCTGAACATTGACAGACCGAAGCCGGAGAACCCGATCAAGAGACTTGAGGTGAGAAACCTTTCCGTCATCAACGAGGACGGAGTCAGTGTGCTGAAGGATATTTCCTTTGATGCCTACGGCGGAGAGATTCTGGGAATTGCCGGTGTCTCCGGAAACGGCCAGAAGGAGCTGCTCGAGGCAATCGCCGGACTGCAGCCGGTCGTGCAGGGCGGAAGTATTCTCTACTATAATTCAGAGGACGGCGACGGGCCTTCCATGGAGGTTGTCGGCAAGAATCCCAGAATCATCCGCAGCGCGGGCATTCATATGTCCTTTGTGCCGGAGGATCGTCTCGGAATGGGTCTGGTCGGTTCGATGGGCATGACAGGAAACATGATGCTCAAGAGCTACGACAAGGGAAAGAGCTTCCTGACAGACAGGAAGAAGCCAAAGGATCTTGCGCAGTCGATTATGGAGGAGCTGGAGGTCGTGACACCCGGCATCAACACTCCTGTGTCGAGACTGTCCGGCGGTAATGTGCAAAAGGTTCTGGTCGGACGTGAGATTTCAGCGTCGCCGATCGTACTGATGACGGCGTATGCGGTGCGCGGACTGGACATCAATACCTCATACACGATCTATGAACTGCTGAACAAGCAGAAGAAAAAGGGCGTGGCAGTCATCTATGTCGGAGAGGATCTGGATGTTCTGCTGGAGCTCTGTGACAGGATACTGGTACTCTGCGGCGGCAGGGTGAACGGCATTCTGGATGGCAGAACGGCTACCAAGGAAGAGGTTGGTCTTCTGATGACGAAGCTGAAAAAGAATCAAACAGAGAAAAAGGGAGGTGAGCAGAGTGAGTAATCCGCAGAAAAAGGAGCCGTTGATGCGTGTTGTCAAAAAGGACGGCGCGACAATGGGAGAGAAGATCTGGGCGCGTGCGGCGGCAATTCTGCTTGCCCTTGTACTGGATGCGTTGTTTATTTTCTTTGTGACGGGCTTAAATCCGTTTTCGGTTTACGTCGTGATGTTCAAGGGAACCTTCGGAACCTCGATCCGCTTTTCGTGGGCGATGCGTGACCTTGTCTCACTGCTGTGCATCGGCGTGGCGCTTGCACCGGCATTCAAGATGAAATTCTGGAATATCGGCGCGGAGGGTCAGGTGCTGATGGGCGGACTGATGACGGCGCTCATCATGGTCTACTGGGGCAATAAGCTGCCCGCTCCCGTGCTGTTCCTCGTGATGCTTCTCACGAGCGTGGTTGTCGGAGGTATCTGGGGACTGATTCCCGCATTCTTCAAGGCAAAGTGGAAGACGAACGAGACCTTGTTCACACTGATGATGAACTATGTGGCGACGAGCTTTGTCGCCTGCGCTGTAAACATCATGCGCGGACAGGCATCCAGCCTCGGAAAGCTGAACATGGGAACACAGGAGGGCTGGTTTCCGCAGCTGTTCGGACAGAGATACAATATTAATATCATCGTTGTGCTCGTGCTGACCTTCGTGATGTATTTCTATCTGAAATATACAAAGCACGGCTATGAAATCAGCGTTGTCGGCGAGTCTGAGAACACGGCGCGCTATGCCGGAATCAATGTCGCAAAGGTCATCATGCGGACGATGGCAATTTCCGGAGCCATATGCGGACTGTGCGGCTTCCTGATCGTCTGCGGACGTGACCAGACGATCTCGACGACGACGGCGGGCGGAAACGGATTCACGGCGATCATCGTTGCATGGCTTGCCAAGTTCAACACCTTCTACATGGCACTGATCGCATTCCTGCTCGTCTTTTTACAGAAGGGCGCTGCGGAGATCGCTTCCGCCTACGGACTGAACGATTATGCGGCATCCATCATCACCGGAATCATTCTTTTTTGCATTCTGGGAAGCGAGTTTTTCATTAATTATAAGGTAATTTTCCGCTCCGGAAAGGAGGCAAAGTAGTATGAGCAATCTGATTGCATGGATCATCAGGGCGATTCCCTTCGGCACGATCATCATGTACGGTGCAATGGGAGAGATCGTTACGGAAAAGTCAGGTAATCTGAATCTGGGTGTGCCCGGAATCATGTATCTGGGCGGCTTTGCCGGTTTTGCCAGCGCGTTTTACTATGAGAACAATGCGGCGTCGCCGAATGCTTTTGTCTGTGTGCTGCTGTCCTTTGTGTGCTGTATCGTTGCCTCCGTGCTGGGCGGTCTGATCTACAGCTTCCTCACGATCTCGCTCCGCGCGAACCAGAACGTTACCGGTCTTGCGCTGACGACCTTCGGTATGGGCGTTGCGAACTTCTTCGGCGTGTTCATCTTAAACGGTAAGAGCTACACTGCCGCACCACTTGCCAACAGTGCCTATGCCCATAAGATCCCGGTTCTGTCTGAGCTGGGCGTGGTCGGACAGGTGATTTTCGGATACGGCTTTCTGGCATATGCGGCGATTCTGCTCGCTGTGCTGCTGCATATTTTCCTGAATAAGACGAGAGCCGGTCTGAATCTTCGCGCGGTCGGGGAGAACCCGGCAACGGCAGATGCAGCCGGAGTCAATGTCACGAAGTATAAGTATCTTGCGACCTGCATCGGCGCGGGTATCTCCGGTATCGGCGGCATGTATTATGTCCTCGATTACAATTCCGGCATCTGGGCGACGACGGGACAGATCGAGGCGCTCGGCTGGCTGGCGGTGGCGCTTGTCATCTTCACGACATGGAGACCGCTCAACGCGATCTGGGGCGCATATCTCTTCGGTGTCCTGTACTGGCTGTATCAGTTCCTGCCGAGCCTGATGGGCTTCACGGTGGCGAGCTATGTCACCGATCTGATCCAGATGGTGCCCTATGTGGTGACGATCATTGTGCTGATTGTGACAAGTCTGCACAAGAAAAAAGAAAACCAGCCCCCGGAACATCTGGGACTGGCGTATTTCAGGGAAGAACGTTAGAACTTTTATAATACGGACATGATCAGGATCTCGACGCTCATCATATCGTTCATGCGTCCGGTCTTGACGGCGGTTTCTGCCTCCACACACTGCTGCACTGCGCGGCGGAGTGTGGAGGTTTTAAATTTGGATGCCTGATTCAGAACCTTCTGGGCAATGAAGGGCGGCACGCCGAGCCTGGAGCCGATGGTGCGGTTGTCGTGCCCTTTCAGCTTCATTTCCTTTGCCTGCAGCAGCATATTGCACTGTCTGGCGATGAGGAAGAGGATGCGCATGGGCGGCTCCTTCAGCGCGAGAAGATCATAGTACAGCTCAAGGGCAGCCTTCTGCTTCCGGTCTGCAATCGCGTTAATCATGTCAAAGATATGGTTGCTGATGCGGGTGGTGCACACCGCCTCCACATCCGCGTCCGTGACGACATCTCTGTCCATGCAGTAGCAGATCAGCTTCTCAAGCTCCATCTGTATATTATCCATGTCGGTTCCGGTCTTGGAGATAATGAGCTGAACCGTGTTCTCGGTGATCTTTTTCCCATCCCTTCCCAGTGTTCCGGCAATCCAGCGCTTTAAGGTGTTTTCATCCTGAACGGTAAAGTCTGCGGCATAGCCCTTCGACTGGACGGTCTTGAAGAGCTTGCTTCTCTTGTCAACCTCGCTCTCCGTGAAGACGAAATAAGTTGATTCACAGGGGGAGGCGAGATATTCGGCGAGCTTTTCGCCGCCGGATTTGAACAGGCCGCTGTCGGAGATGAAGATGACGCGGCGCTCTGCGAGAAAGGGCAGAGTTTCCGCAAGGTCGATAATCTCACCGACAGGGACATCCTTGCCGCTGTAAAAGTGGACGTTCATTGTGTCTCCGTCAGAGCAGAGGGCAGCCTGAAGCTTCTGGCGGTACTGTCTGCGGAGATAGCGTTCCTCCCCGTAGAGCAGATAGATCTGCTTGAAATTATTCTGCTTGATGTCCTCGGCAATCTGTCTCATGGGAGACCTCCCTTTTATTTTTCGGTTTCAAATTTCATTATTCCCATACATCGGATGCTTGTCAATACAATTTTTGAGGGGAATCTGTAGAATGGCGCGGTATGAACGCGCCTTGTCGGTTTTTTTGGCGGCGGAGGGCGAAAAGCGCGATGGCTTGGAGTTGCTGTATCAAACTTTATGGCTTTATAATGGAAAAGTACGAAATTTTGACTTTTTTGAATCCGGAGGTAAATTCATGGAGCAACTGAACCTTACTGCTGCGAAAGATAATGAGAGAATATACAAGATTTTAGGAGATCTGATGAATGGGGACAAGGAATTCCAGATCATGATCACAGTACCTTCCGCAAAGACTGACAGCAATCGTACAGTGCCGGAGCAGCCGAAGCAGAAGGAGGTTGTGAGGGATCTTGAGCAGGATGTCACGGACATGATACATGAGATAGGCGTCCCGGCACATATCAAGGGCTATCAGTATCTGCGGGATGCGATCATGATGTCGGTGGAGGATCCGGGAATGATCAGCTCGATCACAAAGATTCTCTATCCGACGATAGCAAAGCGCTTCCAGACGACGCCGAGCAGGGTCGAGAGGGCGATCCGCCATGCGATCGAGGTTGCGTGGAGCAGGGGCAGGATGGAGACGCTGGACGCGCTTTTCGGCTACACCATTGACACCGGAAAGGGAAAGCCGACGAATTCGGAGTTCATCGCGCTGATCGCTGACAAGATCCGCCTGTCCTACAGAGAGCAGTAACAAGAGCTTTTTTCAAAGAAGTACTTTCCACTGAAAAGATACTGGTGTATAATCAATGTGTGTACCTTGAATGAAAGCGGTGGAGGGATTGTAATGAAGAAGATTCTTTTTGCGGCATCAGAGGGTGTTCCTTTTATTAAGACCGGAGGGCTGGCAGATGTAGTTGGCTCCCTTCCGAAATGCATCGACAAAAACTACTTTGATGTCAGGGTCATTATTCCGAAATATGCCTGCATGAAGCAGGAGATGAAAGACAAAATGCGCTATGCCGGCCATTTCTACATGGATTTCAACTGGAAGAACGAGTATGTCGGAATCCTTGAGGCGGAGGTAGATGGCGTACATTATTACTTTATTGATAACGAATATTATTTCAGCGGTTCCAAGGTGTACAGTGACGATCCGAGATGGGAGATCGAGAGATATGCTTATTTCTCCAAGGCAGTTCTATCTGCACTGCCGACCATCGGCTTCCAGCCGGATGTCATCCATTGCCACGACTGGCAGACGGGACTGATCCCTGTCTACATGAAGGAGCGTTTCCGCGGCGGAGACTTCTTCAGGAACATGAAATCGGTGATTACAATACATAACCTGAAATTTCAGGGAAGATGGGATACGAAGACAGTGCAGAGCATCACGGGACTGCCTGAGTATTATTTTACGCCGGATAAGCTGGAGGCGTACAAGGATGCAAATCTGCTGAAGGGCGGAATTGTCTATGCGGATGCGGTGACGACGGTGAGCGAGACCTATGCGGAGGAGATCAAGACACCCTTCTATGGAGAGGGGCTGGACGGACTGCTGCGTGCCAGAAGCGGCGACCTGCGCGGTATCGTCAACGGCATTGATTACACGGAGTTTAACCCGGAGACGGACAAGAATATTGTCAAGCCCTACAATGCGATCAATTTCCGCAAGGAGAAGGTCAAGAATAAGCGGGCTTTGCAGCAGGAGCTGTCTCTGCGGCAGGATGACAGGAAGATGATGATCGGTCTGGTTTCGAGACTCACAGACCAGAAGGGACTCGATCTGATCGCTTACGTCATGGATGAGCTGTGCCACGACGATATTCAGTTTGTTGTCCTCGGAACCGGCGAGGAACGCTATGAGAATATGTTCCGGCATTTTGACTGGAAGTACGGAGATAAGGTTTCCGCGAATATTTACTATTCAGATGCGCTGTCACACAAGATCTATGCGGCGTGTGACGCTTATCTGATGCCGTCCCTGTTTGAGCCGTGCGGGCTGAGCCAGCTGATGGCGCTGCGCTACGGAACGATCCCGATTGTGAGGGAGACAGGTGGTCTGAAGGATACCGTGCAGCCATATAATGAATATGAGAGCACGGGAACAGGCTTCAGCTTTACAAATTACAATGCACATGAGATGCTGCAGATTGTCCGTTACGCAGAGCATATTTACTACGACAAAAAGCGTGAGTGGAACAAGCTGGTTGACAGAGCGATGGCGGCGGACTTCTCATGGAATGTATCAGCCCGGAAATATCAGGAAATGTATGACTGGCTGGTTCCGTAAAGGTAATTCAACGGCAGGATGAGAGAGATGGGAAAGAAAAGCGCAAAGAACAATTTCATCATGCAGGCGGGGATTCTGGCGGCTGCCGGAATCATCAGCAGGATTATAGGGCTCCTTTACAGGAGCCCTTTACATAGTGTCATCGGCGATCTCGGACTGGGCTTTTATCAGTCGGCATACACCTTTTATACGATCGTGCTGCTGATTTCCTCCTACAGTATACCGGCGGCTGTCTCCAAGGTAATCGCGCAGAAGCTGGCGGTGAAGGAATACCGGAACGCACACAGGATCTTCCGCTGCGCGCTGGGCTATGTGCTCGTGGTCGGCGGAGCGGCAAGCCTGTTTCTGTTTTTCGGGGCAGGACTGCTCGTGGAGGAGGCTGCCGTGCCGGTGCTGCGGACATTTGCACCCACCGTCTTTATCTACGGAATGCTGGGGGTGCTGCGGGGATATTTTCAGGCACATAAGAGCATGGCGCAGACCTCCGTGTCACAGGTGCTCGAGCAGGTGGCAAACGCGGTGGTATCGGTCGGAGCGGCATATCTTCTGATTAAGAATACCATGGGAACGCTGGAGATGCCGACGGAGGAGACGGAGCAGATTCTGCGGGCGACAAGGGGAGCGATCGGAAGCGCGCTGGGAACCGGCGTGGGCGTTCTGGTGGCGCTGCTTTTCATGCTCGCCGTCTATAAGCTCAACAAGAGCTTTATCGATCGGAGAATCCGCTATGACAGACATGCCGAGGTGGATTCCTACCGGGAAATCCTGAAAATGATCACGATGGTGGTAACGCCCTTTGTTTTAAGCACTGCCATTTATAATCTGAACGATACGATCAACAATGCCTTCTATACCAAGATTTATCTCAAGGTGAGGGAGCTTGACACAGTGGGTACCTACTCCGGCTGGGGGGTTCTCTCGGGACAGGCGCTGACCATATCGAAAATTCCGATTGCCTTTGCGTCGGCGATGGCAGCGGCAATGATTCCGACGGTGGCGCAGCTGATCGCAGCGCGGAATGTGGAAGGGGCAAAGGATAAGATCGGCGTGGCGGTGAAGACAACGATGATTATATCCATCCCCTGTGCGGTGGGGCTGTTTGTGCTTGCCCGCCCCGTGACCTGTCTGCTGTTCCCGGCGAACACGCAGGCATCGGAGGATCTGGCGACCGGACTGCTGATGGCACTGGCAATCTCGATCGTCTTTTACGCGCTGTCTACGCTGAACAGCCAGATATTGCAGGGACTCGGCAGGATGAATGTGCCGATTGTCAATGCGGCGATTGCACTGGGGCTTCAGACCGTGGTCGTTGTCGTTCTGTTGTTTTTTACAAAGCTGGATCTGTACAGCGTCGTCATTGCAAACATTATCTATTCGGGGATCATGTGTGTGCTGAACCAGCTCGCTGTGCGGAAGGCGATCGGCTACCGGCAGGAGATCATGCGCACCTTTGTCATACCGCTGCTGGCCTCCGCGTTTATGGGAGCTGTGGCATGGGCGGTCTATGAGGGATTTCTTCTTATGACAAAATCACCGAGAATATCGGTCATTCCGGCTGTACTGATCGGCGCGGCGGCTTACTTTGCACTGTTGATCCTGTTCAGAGGGGTCACGGAGGCAGAGCTGCGGGGCTTCCCGAAGGGACACCTGCTGGTGCGCCTTGCGAAGAAGTGCAGGCTGATGAAATAAAAGGGTAAGGAACAGAAGCGATGCTGTATATCATGAGACATGGAAAAACGGACTGGAATGCCCTTCATAAGCTGCAGGGGAGGACGGATATTCCCCTGAACGAGGAGGGGCGCGCAATGGCGAGGGCTGCGAGAGAGCAGTACCGGGAGGTGCATTTTGACATCTGCTATTGTTCTCCGTTGAAAAGGGCGAGGGAGACGGCGCAGATCTTTCTCGAGGGAAGGGATGTTCCGATTCTGTATGACGACCGATTGCAGGAGATGAGCTTCGGTGTCTGCGAGGGCATCGAAAATTCTTTTCAGATACCGGACTGTCCGATTAATACACTCTTCTCCGACCCGGCGGCTTACAGGGCGGTAGAGGGTGGAGAAAGTCTGGAAGAGCTGTACGCGAGGACGGGGGAGTTCTTAGAGCAGGTGGTGGAGCCAGAGCTTGCGGCGGGAAAGAGCGTTCTGATCGTCGGACATGGGGCGATGGATTCCAGCATTGTCTGTCAGGTGAAGAAGATTCCGCTCGCCGATTTTTGGAGCGCAGGAATTGAAAACTGTAAGCTGATGAGGCTGGACTAACGGATAAAAATGCCGTGCAGAAGTAACGGTATCGGAGAGTGTGGATGGAAAAATGGTATGTCGCCGCAAAGAGAGCGGATTTTAATAAGTGGGCGGAAGAGTTCGGGATCAGTCCGGTGCTGGCGCGTATTTTGCGGAACAGGGAGCTGACGGAGGAGACGGAGGGTGCCGTCCGCCTGGGCGTCACCACGGCGGAGGAGGCCATCGACCTGGGGAGGGAGCACGCTTCCCTCACCGACCTTCTCGCCTGGAACGAGGCCGTGCTGGAGGACGTCTATCCCACGAAAACCGACGGAGAGAAACGACCTGTACAGCTTATCTCCTTTACAGCGGAAAACCGCGCCGCCCCATGCAGACCGCTTGCGGACCGGCATCAACTGCACGGTGGAGACCGCTTATGCAGAGATGCAGGCGACCAAGCGCCGGTGGGACAAATGCGGCGGCATTCTCGGCTACCACATCATCCATTCCTACGCCCCCGGCGAGGTCACACCGCAGGAGGCACACGCGGCAGGCGTGGAGTTTGCCCGCCGTCTGCTGGGTGAAAGGTACGAGGCCGTGGTCGCCACACATCTTGACC
>USGM01000014.1 GCA_900554205.1 uncultured Lachnospiraceae bacterium | reverse complement strand
GTTGTTCCGCCTGTACGGGCGCCGCTGCCGCTGCTGCATCCTCCCCGGCATTCCGTGTCGTGGTCGTGGTATGTAGCTGTTCCCCCATCTTTGTCCTCGTTATTGTTTTGCTCGTGTCACACATAGCTTCCCCTCCTGTCCTTTCCTATCTTGCACACAGATAATAAGTATGCGAAACCACCTTCGCATTTGGAAATACCTTATGAATCAAGTTTCTTGACGTCTCATTGATTGCCTGCATATAAAATTCCGTGTCCTCGGGATATTTCTTCCGGCAGAGCGTCATCGCCGTAAAGATCATTTCCGCAAGCGCTATGGGATTTTTTTCAAAAGAACATAGCGCACACAGAGTCAGTCTCCCCCCGAGTGAATGATCGAAGAGCAGATAGGCTGTAATCCTGTTCTCACGTTCATAGACAACACTGATCTGCCTGTCGATGGAAGCTGCGAGAAAGCCCCCCTCCGGGACAGGGACATCGCTGTCGTATGCCCTTTTGCTGAGCGCCCTGACCATGCGCTCCTGACATTCCTCCAGACGGCGCACATGTGCGGAGCTTCTCGCTCTGTTATAGTCAGACCTTAAGGCTTCGCCCAGAGAAATCTCATAGATTTCTCCCTGCGGCTGCTCCTCCCGCTGAAAGAACCAGAATTCAAGAAATTCCGTCAGCGCCTCTGCCTCTGCATCTGCCCCTGTGAAAGAGACCTCAATCCCGATCCCCTCTTCCCTGCATGTCTCCACAAGCTCACCGATCAGCAGATTTCCGTAGCCGCATCTCCTGTACTCCGTGGACACAAACAGTGAGATCAGCCGGAAGCAGCCTCCCATCATATATCCCACAAGCGCACCGCACGCGGTTTTCGTCCGCTCCTCTGTCACGCCAATCGCATAGACAGGGGCGCCCGCCTTTATCAGCTCCGCCGCTGTCTGCGTCATCAACGGCTCAAACCATTCCAGATTTTCCGTTGTAATTGCTCCTCGCATTGTCACTCTCCCTCCCGTCTACATTTCAAAATACGCCGTGCGCATCGGTATGCGTCTGCACGTTCCTAGCAGCTTCTCCATCAGACGCCGTGAGGAATCCGTGAGAACCGGAATCTCAATCTCCGTCCCCTCCCCATACCGTTCCACAGCCTTCTGCACGCAGGTCTGTAGCATTTTAACACCCTCGCCTGCCGGTCCCGGCTTAATGAAGAACTGGGAAAGGCAGATCCGTCTTCCATGCTCCGTAAAGAAGGCACATGCCGCCATCTCCCTTCTTGCATCAAAGACTGCGTAGCTGATCTCCTGACAGGCATTCTCCAGCTCCGCCTCCGCCATATACGCTACCCCTGCTTCAGAAAGGGTCTGAAAGATTTTCTTCTTTTCCAGTGCAGAAAGCTCCGGTACGGAGACCATGCGGTAATCCGCCGGCAGACTCGCACGGAAGCCGTTCAACGGGGCGTTGCACAGTTCCTTCACAGTCGTCAGGAAGGCTCCTGCCAGCTCCTCTTCCTCGAACACAAAGCCCGCCTGCTCCAGAAACTCTGTCACTCCCTCGGCATCCTTCTCCCCGACGTATCTGCAATAATGCACCATTCCGTCCGTCGCCTCAAAGACATTCTCCATCATTTCCAGAAACAGCGTCCCTGCGATGCCCTTTCTGCGGTATTCGGGAACAACATAGAGACTGAGCATATCCATCATGCCCTCCCGGTCGTCCTCCATGAGCTTCATGCAGATCGCTCCACAGGCAATATTCTCTTCCACCGCAATCATACCTATCGCAGTGCCTGCCGCCAGCTCTGCCACTGCCTCCTGCGTGAACAGGGGGGAAAACTTCGCGATCTGCGGAGCCTCCACGCGATAAAGCTCCAGTTCAGGCAATTTATCCATTTCGTTCTGCGTCATCTTATCTCCATTTCTGCGCGTTCATCCACGCATTCCATTTCTACGGCATTCCGAGGCGGTTTCTCAGCTGCCCGAGTCCTTCCGCAGAGAGCTTCTGTCCGGCGAGAATCCTCATCACCTCGACACCCTCTCCTCCAGCGCGGCCACCGTCTGCGCTGTCCCATTCCTTCATCTTTTTTTCCAACGCATTCATCCAGTCCTGAATCTCCTTTGGCGTCAGCTTGGTCAGATCACACTGCCTTCCGCCGTAATCCGCACCTATCTCATCCACTCTCTGACCACCAAGGCTGGAAGCTGCCTCCGCCGTTGCATGCCAGTCATGCTTATGTCCCATCTGGTTCATGACACCGTTAGAATCGGACTCCAGTCCGAACAGGATTGCACCGTAGGAATCGCTGGTACTCTCCTTATACATGGAATAGAAATGCCCGCAGGAACCGTTGTTTCTTATCATCTTGCCGCTGATTCCGGTGTTTCCGATACCGCCAATCGCGCAGTTCATGCCTCTCTGTCCGATCAAGTTTCCGGTTCGGACCTTCTCTTCCTTTGTCGGTCCGGTGCTGCCAATCTTCCGCCGTTTCAGGGAGTGCGTGGAAGCAGCCCTGCGCATATCCATTGCCTCCGCGTTATTTTCGGAGTGGAAGATACTGTCCCACATTCCTTTCTCTGCCTGACTGTTCTTCTCCACCGGCATGGTAAGCACCACTCTCCGACAGTGGCTCAGCGCCACAGCCACCGGTGCATTCCAGTTCGAGGAATTTCCCTGCTTGTCATAGACCTTGAAATCAGACAGCTGCATCAGCAGAAGTCTCTTGGCGATCTCAATCTGCTGTGCATTGGCAGCGTTGACCTCCTTTTCCGCCACGCCTGCCGCCTCCGCCTCCGGGACGCCGCAATTCGCTACGAGACGCTGTCTGTAATCGTTTACGTCCGCCTTATGGGTCAGAGTTTCCACCATAAGCTCCGTGGACATTGCCTCATCCAGTCTGCGATAGTTCTCCTTCTCTACATCGGGCACATCCGGTGTATGCCTTGCCAGTGAAAGTCCCAGACGCAGCGCCGGATTCATCAGCGCCCGGACACCGCCCTCACGTTTCAGGTGCTGGACGAGCGCATTGACATTATAGTTCTCCCTTGTCGCCAGCTCAGGATACTTTTGCCGGAACTCCTGAAGTTCCTTGCTCGCCACGACATTTTTCAGCGTCGGCTGCACATTCTCGAAGTTGGAGTAATCCTTGTTTGCAAGCTGCCGCATTGTCTCAGAGTTCGTGATCTCGGACTGCCTGTATTTCGATCCTTCCCATGACTTTCTCATGTTTGCATTCGTGAACATCTTATTCTGTGACAATTCCTGCATATCCGCTGCACTGAGCAGGGTATGCTTCTTTCCCAGCGCATTAAATTTCTCCTTCTGCCGGTTTCTCTCCTTGCGGCCAAGCTTCTCCTGATCCAGCTGCGCTGCCCCCGGAACCTGTACGCTGTCCGGCGGAGTGGACAGACTATTCAGAAATTTGGCATAGGGATTCCTCGTCTGACTCAACTGTTGATCCAGCATCGCTGCCGTCTGCTGTACATAGGAGGTTGTGGTAGTTGTAGTGACAGTCGCAGTGGCTTCCTTTGTCTTATTCTTATTTAACTCTGTATGTCCGATCATCCGCTCTCCCCTCCCTTAGACCGTTCTCACATAGCAGTGGGAAATCCGCACTGCCTCCGGCATTAGCTCCCTGATCAGCTTCTGCGTCGTGGGATTTACCGCCTGTGCAGCGATCCCCGTCTCAGCGGGATACTTCTTCTTTGCCGCGCTGAAAGCGCTCTGCACAAGCATCAGAAAAAGCACCGGCGAACCGGAGCCATTCCACGCCCCCGTAATCATCAGCCCGGCTCCCTTCTGCTTCTCACACAGGAAAAAGCCATCCGGTACGTGCTCCTTAAAATGAAGGAAAGAAATGTCCTGATCCAGCTTCACCCCGGTAAAAATGCTGTCGCCAAAGGGCGCATCCAGTGCCATGATCTGCTGCTGCGCCTTGTTTTTCTCGACAGGCCCAAGCTCACGAAGCGGTGTTCCTGCGGTCTTTGCCGCTTTCGTCAGCGCGGGAACCTCGCCCAGCTTTCCGATCGTCGTCGCATAGATCGCGCCATACCGTTCTTCCTCCGCAAAGCCATATGCGGACAGGAACAGCTCCAGCTCAAAGTGCTCCTTCTCCGTGGCAATAAAGTCGAACACGACCTCCCCGGCAACATCATCCGCGATCATCAGCAGCTGCTCCATCAGCAGCGTGCCGCCGCCCTGCCTCCGGTATTCCGGTGCCACATAGAAGGAAATCACGCTGAGCGTATCTCCGTCCAGCTCCGCCGCAAGTGCGCCAACCGCCGTCTGCCCCTTCGCCAGACCGAGGATCAGCGGCCCCTCTCCATCCTTCCATGCCTGATATGCTTTCGGCAGAAGCAGAGACTTTAACTGCTCCACCTGCCCGTCTGCCGCACAATATACGCTCATGCCATTCTCATTCTGCATATTCTGTCCCTCTCTTTATCTCCTATCATAATCTCAGCCCATTGCCTCACCGACGCTCACTTATCCTATTTTCCAGACGTCTCGTTTGCGCTCATTTCCTGATCTCCACCCAATGCAATCCTCACAACTTTCACCCTACAGTTGCACAAGATGTACCTGACCACAAGCAGCGCACTCTGGAGCCGCCGGCACTTAGTTCCCGTACTATGGGAACTTATGTGCCGCTGCGTGCGGAAGGTAGCGCAAGCGTGCCTGCGGTGGTCTGTACATCTTGTACAACGTCACTCGCGGAAAAACGTCACTCGCAGAAAAACGTCACTCGCGGAAACCTGAGCTTCGCAATTCCTACCACCTTCCGAAGCCTTGCCGCCCCAATGGATCACTGCTATTCTGGTAGCGCTGTCTCACGGACTGCGCATAGTAAGGCATCTGCGACGATTTCAGCGCCGGGCCCTCATGCACACCGTCTTCAGCCTGTCTGGCATCATCCATCTGTTTGGTCAGCGAACTTATCTGAAACTCCACCATGTCCTGATTTGGTCTGCCCGCGACATGTGACTGCACATACATATTAATAGCGGTAATCGCCCTGAAATAGTAGGTTGCAAGAGCCTTATAATCCACATCTGCCGGATTATTATCGTCAAACAGCTGAATTCCTGTCTTGTTGTCATCTATCAGATTCACCATATCCTGAATGGGCTTTGCTTCCATACCAAACTCGTGAATATTAATTTTTCTCAGCACATCCTCGGGGTGAAGCTGCGTCAGCATTTTCCCGTACTTTACTTCCAGCTTCTTGAGATATTGATACATGGTACTCTTATATTCTCTCAGTCCCTCTTCCGTAATCCTGTCCTTCTCTTCTGATCCCCCTTCACCCGTTTCACCGGTTGCCATCTTCCGCATCATGCTCTTTGCCTGCTCCGCATCCAAGCCGGTGATAGCCGACAGTACCTGCATATTGCTTCCCATCCGGTTGAGCGTCAATCCTGTAATCGAACCCTGCCGGGTCTCAACAAAATGATCCAACGACCTGAGCCGTCCTGCTGCCACATCCTCATCGAGCGCATCATCCACACCATAGGTTGTATTGAGTTGCCTGGTATACTGCTTCTGCGCCTGTCCGGTCAGATAATCAGCATAGGATCGCAGACTTTCAGTTCCATCATAACGCTCATGTGCCCTCCACTGTGCATCATCAACCGCCTCCAGACGCCGCTGTGTCCAGCCTGCCGTCGCGTTGTCGATCTGCGCCTGCAGCGCCTGATCCCTGCCGCCCAGCTTCTGCTGGAATTCCCTGATGACCTTCTTTACACTCGCGTCTTCCGGCTTTCTGCCCTTCACAATCGCCTTCATGCCTTCCTTCAGGGCATTCAGCCGGTTCGTGATAACCGTCTGCTTTAAGGCAATCTTTTCCGATTCAGAAATAAAGAATTTGATAAACGCCTTCTCAGCAACTGTCCCATAATTTCCTGTCGGATCAACGTTCGACCGAATATCATCAATCGCCCTTGTCCGTCTCATATATTCGCTTCCCGCATCGGTCACCCGGAAAAATTCCTGCTCCATCAGATCAAGCAGTGGCTTATTCGCCTCATAGTTCTCCGCATTATCCACAAAGAGCTGTCTAACCTCACTCATGGTGTTCGGGTTATAGCCGACCAGAAATCCCGTCAGTCCGGTTCCCTTCAGCTCCTGCTCCTGACCACTCTCAATGCTCTCTTTTCTCTCCTGCTGCTGTTCCTCCAGCGTCTCCTCTTCCTTCGTCAGCTCCGCCATATAGCTGGATGCCATGATTGCGCGGGTCTGCTCATTCCGGTATTCGATCTTTTCCTTAAAGCTGTGGACAGCCTCCAGCTCCTCCGGTCTTGCCGCAAGCTCGGTGTCATCCTTCAGGAACTGTCCGTTATCCATATCGACGCCGCAGCATCTGCACTGGAAACGGAGCACCTTTTCATACAAATCTGCCATATCCAGAATACGCACCTTAATCAGCTGCTTCTCCATGCTGCTCAGCCCGTCAAAGTAAGGCTTGTTGATTGGATCGGCGTAGGCCTCCTTAAATGCCTTGAAACGCATAACCTTCGTATACACCGGACCGCCTGACTGCGCCAGAAGCTCTGGAGTAAAATAATCCGCCCTAACGTTCTCCCCCATCAGGTCATCCGTCATCCAGCGAAGATACTTTTTCCGCTTCTGGTAATCGTCCGAACGGTAATCCTCCACCAGATCGTCAGACATCCCGGAAAAGTACTTCATGACAGCATAATCCGGTCTGTCCTGCACCTCCCTGTGAGGCACCATATTCCCTTCGAGATCCACGATGCGCTTTTCGATACTTCTCTGTATCTGGTAGCTGGCGCCATCCACTCTCTCCTGCAAAAGCTCTGTCCTGGTTCCCTCTGCCTCCGAGCGCCTTTTGATGGCATCCTTCGCATTGGAGCCCATCTTTCTGTCCTGACGGTTACGGCATTTTGCCTTCTTCGCAGGGGTGATTTCCTGCACCGGCTCTCCCGCTGCCGTCTCAAAGATACTCACCTGATCGAAGTCATAATTTGCCAGTTCCTTCCGGAAAGCGCTGTTCTGCTGCTCCTTCTGTCTGACCATCCTCTCCGCCGTCTCCACACGCTGCTGCTTTACGGTCAGCTCCGACTCGTCATCCCACTTATTCAGTCTGGTAAACTCTGACTTAATCGCCTGTTTCTTCCTCTGCTGAAAATCCATACTCCCGCTCCTCCTTTTCAGGTCTTTCCTCATCAGTAACAGTCCAGCTCCAGCTTGTTCCAAAAAGCGCCTGTTACAATACTTCTACTTCAAACACATACTGTCCCTTTGTGTCCATGCGGACCTCCGTGATCCGGTAATAGCCACCAGAATCCAGCGTCAGCTCATTCTGCCCTCTCGGACTGCCATCTAATGCCGATGTATACATAGTATCCGAAAACAATGCCCTTGTTCCCTTCTTGATATGCATATTCATCACATGAGAGCCGGTGATGTCCGTCTCCACCCATTCCCTGTCCCATGCTGCCCGCATACGCTCGTGCTTTTGAGGGTCGCTCTCCGGCAGGCTTTCCGCCTCCTGCAGCATTTTCTTTGAAATTGCCTTGTGGTTGAGCCCGTTCGCCCATCTCTTTGCAAAGAAACGATTTGTCGAGGTGCTGACAAACGCCGGATCACGGAAAACAATGCCCTCAAATACCTTGTAGCCCTCGCCATCGCTCATCGCTTCATGATTTATCGCGCCGTTTATTATGTACTTGCTTCTATCCTCCGGCGTAATATCCGGCGAAGAGTTCAACAGAAAGAGCAGCATACCGTCATCCACACCGCGGTAGGTCGTAATATCCGTGGGCAAAGGATGCTTGCGCATCGCCGCCTTGATATGGGAGATATTTGTCTGTAAAGCATCTGATATATCCTCACCTGAGCGCAGACGGTCATTAATGTCCTTGGAATCCTTGGTATAAGCATTCATTGCCACCTTCTCCTCAGGTGTCAGCGTCTCCATATCCCGTCTCGCCATCTTCAGATAAGCCGCTCTGTGAATGCCGTCTCCGTGTGATCCTCTCTGCACTTCATAATTATCCTGCTTCTTCTTAAATTCCGTCATACTCTCGATGGACTGCGCATCCTGATTCTGGATACCCTCCGGATTCAGAACCTTACAGATGATCTCCAGTCCGCGGAAAACACCCTTATCCCGCGTGCCGTTCGGGGAAATACCGATGAAGGTACGCTCATTGGGCGTCGCTTTGTTGCCCCCTTCATGTTTTCTGGCACCGATGATCATATAGCTGGTATTTCGCGGAAAGATGAACTCTCCCTCTCCGAAGTTAGCCGTCGCCATCAGGGGCATACCCTCATCACACAATAATGTCAGCATGACGGGTGCTGTGGCAAACATCATATCCACCTGATGTCCCACACACATAAAACCGGCATCTGTGATGACCTTCCCCGCCATCGCATTGACTGCCTGTACCGTCCCCTTCGCAAAGCCGTTCGCGTCTGCAAGGTTCTCCAATCCAAGCGCATATTGCAGATACGGCGCACCCAGCAGACGATAAAATCTCGCCTTGTGAGACAGCCGATTCAATTTTGTAGCCTCATTCAGCATAGCAATTGACTCATGACTCTCATAGCTGACATCGCCAAATTTCTGGCTTCGCAGATAATTGTTTATGTCAAAAGAATTCGATGTCTGGATATAGCCGTGATTATATCCCCTATCGCCCGCCAGTCCATAGAGTTTCGTATAACCCTCACCCTGATTATACCGGTTCTGCTCCGCCATGCTCTTTGCTTCACTGTTGGTAATCACCGGATAATCGCTGAACTGGTCGGCATTTGCCTCCGCCTCTACAGCAGAAATATCAACACCTTCTGCGTATTCTCCGACAGACACAAAGCTCTGTCCGACCGAGCCTTCGCTGGATTCCCCGCTTGTGACGCCTGTCTGCTCCAGAACCCTTCCCACTTCTCCCGACAACTCAGCCAGAACATTGCTTTTCTCATTCCCTGCGCATAGGCTCCGGATTCGATTCAAAATATCCGGTACAAGATCCTCTGATGCAGGATCGGTATCCATGCGGCTTAAGATTCTCTGATAGTATTCCAGCAGAATTGCAATCACGCTGCTGTCTCTGGCATCGACACGCGCCTCCTGTGCAACCCTGTTCTTAAAAGCCGCAGCACTCATATTCAGCCGGTACCTTTCCGCTTTTGCCGCCGGACCGGCTTCACTTTCATTGAGTGAAAAGTTTGCAGCATCGTTCTGAATCAGCTGCGGAAGCGTCTCACCGGCAAAGAGCTGACGGAGCGTAATGCCCTCTCCCTTAAACTGGCTGCCCATCTCAAAGTACCGCATCTGTATCATCAATACTTCCTTCTCGGCATTGGCATAGACCTCTTTCACAATCTCTGCGCGCTGTCTGCCGACAGAAGTGAAACGAAACCTTGAGGAGTCAATATATTCCTTACATGCGGTACACAGATCAGCATATGCCACCATCAGACTTTCATATGCCTCGGGATGCTCCTGCGAAACCCTTTCCTCCCTCAACCGTTCAATCTGCTGAATCCCCTCCAGCACTGCATTGAAGCGTGCAGAATTCTGTCCATGCCTCTTGTGTGTTGCCCGAAGCTCCTGAAATTTCTTTACATTTCCGCTGACGCCGTTTTCCTTACCAAAGACGGACTGCTCATAATCCTTCGCAATCGCCTTCGCATCCTCAAGAGTGCTGAATTTTACATCTGTCTGATAGTTTTGCCTCATACCGCTCCTCCCGGCTGCCGCCTTTCGCATGGCTTATGATCGATGACAATGGCTGTCGGTTTTATATCATACACGGCACAGTTCAGGTTCCCGAAATTGAAGACACAACCCTCACAGTCCGGGGAATCGCTCGTATATCGCCCACGCTCCCCATCATCCGGAGACTCTTCCCCTTCACGCTCATATGCCGGGCATTCTCCCCGCCCTGCAAGCACATCCGCAGGCTTGAACTTAAACCTCTCACATCCCCCGACCTTCTGCCCCCGGAACCGGCAGTCCCTGCACTGCAGCATATCATTCGTCACCGTAACCGGCACATTGCCCGCACTATAACCGAACTCCTGATTCCATTCCTCTCTCTGTTCCATCTCCCTGTCCTGCTCTCTGCCCTGCTTCTGTTCCTGCTCCCTGTCCTGCTCTCCACTCTGCTCCCTGTCCTGCTCTCTGTCCTGCTCTCTGCCCTGACCCATACCCTGCTCCTTATCTATACTCCCGACCATCTCATCTCTTTTTCTTATCTTCTTCTGTTTGCTCTCTGCCGGGCTGCCGCCCTGTCATCCTCCGCCTGTTCCACTTGGGCGGCTTTCTCCCCTATCTGCTCCGCCGGGCTGCTGCCCATTGCCCCTACCAGCTACACGCGCGGTACAGACCACAAGCAGCGCACTCTGGAGCCGCCGGCACTTAGATGGCGTCCTTTGACATCTTATGTGCCGCTGCGTGCGGAAGGTAGCGGGAGCGTGCCTGCGGTGGTCTGTGCCGCGTGTGCAGCGTCACTCGCCGCATCCCCACTCATCACTCGCCGCATCCCCTCGTCACTCGCCGCATCACTCGTCGCAACCTTGCATCACCGCCCTACACCAGCCTCGTAAAGCACGCCTGCAAACTTCCATCCTTATACCCCTGGCAATCCCTCTCCATCATCAGCTTCAACCCCGTATAAATGCACTCCATCGTCACCGGACTCTGCAATATCGCCGCCGTGAACATTGCCTGCTGCGCGACATACTTGATACTGCTGCCCGTGAACTCATGCTCCCTTGCAAGATGATCGAAATCCACATCCGCCGCGATCTCGACCCCCTCCGGGAACGCCAGCCGCCAGAGCCTGCTTCTCGTCTCCGCATCCGGCGCCGGAAGATTGATGGAATAGGTAATCCTCCTCCGGAATGCCTCATCAAAGAAATTACTGTGGTTCGTTGCAAGCACCATGATGCCCTCATACTGCTCCATCAGCTGCAAAAGAAAGGACACCTCATTGTTTGCATATTTGTCCGTGGACTTCGACACCTCCGTCCTCTTGGCGAAGAGCGAATCCGCCTCGTCAAAGAACAGGATCGCGTTGGTATTCTTTGCTGTCTCAAACAGCTCTCCCAGCTTTTTCTCCGTCTCTCCGATATATTTATCCATGATCTTTGAGGAGTCCACCCGAAACAGCGTCAGCCCGACTTCCTTTGCGATCACCTGTGCCGTCATGGTCTTTCCGGTTCCGGGCGGCCCGTACAGCAGAATGCTGATCCCGCGCCCGTAGGGCATCTTCTTCCCGAAGCCCATTCCCTCCATGACAAGGTATCTGTTCTGGATCGCCGAGATGGCGAACTGCAAAATCTTTGTCTGCTGTCCCGGCAGCTGCAAATCTTCCATCGTAAACCCGGTCACAAGAGGTGCTGCCAGTCCCTTTAACTTTCTTCCGGCATCCTCCATCAGTTCACTGACGATCACTTCCCTTGCCTCGTCGTAGGTCGTGTCCTCTCCCCCGAAGCGGGCTCTGAGCATCCGCACCATGCGCTCGATTTCCCCCGCCGTCAGCCTATAGAGATTTGCCAGCTCCGAGCCGTGACCGCCGATCGTCCTGCACTGATACTTTCCGGCAAAGTATTCCCAGAAGTGCATCTGCTGTTCCCTTGTAGCTCCCGGAAGCTCTGCCTCCATCGGACAGGCACCCGCCGGATAGGAAATCCGCAGCGGCGTCTCCGTCATCACACACACCACCGGAATATATTCTGTTAAAAGCCTGAGAAAATACCCCAGCATCTCCGGTTCCAGACCCGCCGGAAGCTGCCGCAGTCCTACATACTTTTTCCGCAACACACAATAAGAGATGATCTCCCTGAGATCCCTCCGCACACACTTTCTTTCCAGAAGAAAGCCGAGGGACACAGCGACAAATTCAGCCTGTTCACCGAGCTTTTTCAGAAGAAACCGCTTCCCTGTTCCCTCCGCACCGGACAGCTGCAAAACGCCTCTGCCCATTCCGCCGCGGATTCTCTCCAGATAGTCCCTGCACTGCCCGTACAGCGCCTCGTTCTGGAGCAGCGGCTCCTCATCCGGCTTAAGACAGACCGCTATGCCACTCAGCTCATGGATGCCGCAATCCTGCCCCAGCAGGAAATCCAGCGCCGTCTTCCTCAGTCTCACCGGCCTCTGTACCAGCCTCTCCGTCCGCTCCTCCTCCCATTCCTGAAAGAGAACCACATTCAGCCTGTCGTCAGGATTCAGCAGCGCATATTCTGTCTCCGTGTTCTCCCCGGTGAGTCTCTGGAACAACAAAAAGACATCTTCCAGCGTCAGTTCCTCCTCAGAAAAGCCCTCCTTCCGCAGCTCCGCCGCAAATTCCGCGTCGAGCTGTCGGATCAGGGCAATCCATATCAGAAATTCTTCAAACCGGTTTAAGGAAAGCGTCTCCCTCATGCTGATATAGGGAAGCTCCCAGCCACGTTTTGCCGTCTCGGCACAGCGGCTTTCCCAATAGCCGAACAGCTTCTCCATATCCTGTCCGGCATCACTCTCCCCGGAACACTGATCCAGCCAGTAAATCAGTATCCTCCGTATCTGCGCGAGCAGTTCCTCCGTCGAGGCAAAAGCACGATTCTGTTGTTCTTTGTCCAGATAGAGTTCTATATTAGACCTGCTCATCCCTTATGCCTCTCCCATCATCCCAGTTCCATGCCGAATACCTCTTCCGCATACGGCTCAAAATCTGATCTTGTAAAGACCTTTCCGGTCTTGACATACTCATAGCGGATCGCCTGAAGATAATGCTTCATGCGCACTTCCTTTCCGTCGCCGTCCGCCGCCGCCAGAAATGCCGCGTTGAGAATACAGTTCTTGATATTACCACCCGCAAACTCAAATTTTTCTGCAAGGAAGCGGATGTCTACATCCTCTGCGAGCGGAGTGTCCTTCGGAATCGTCGTTCGCCACAGCATCTCTCTGGTGTCCGCATTGGGGAACTGGAATTCCACAATATATTTCATACGCCGGAAGAAAGCGGGGTCAATGTTGTGCTTGTAGTTTGTCGCCAGCACAGAAACTCCGTCGTAAGCCTCGACCTCCTGCAAGAGCAGCGCCGTCTTGTTATTGTTGGATGCCTGATTGCTTCCGCCGTCGTCGGAACGCTTTGCGAACAGCGTATCACACTCGTCGAAAAAGAGTACGACATTACACTTCTTCGCCTCTCGGAAGATCATGGAGATGGATTTCTCCGTCTCACCGACATACTTGTCGATAACCTTGGAAAGGTCAACGCGGTAAAGCTCAAGATTGAGCTCGTGTGCGATTACCTGCGCACACATGGATTTACCGGTACCGGGCGCTCCGAACAGCAGCACGGACAAGCCGCGGCCATAGGGATATTTCTTCGTATAATGCCAGTTGTCGTAGACCTGCTTGCGGAAATTCATCTGGTCGATCGCGTGCTCCAGCGTCTCCCTCTGATCCCGGTTCATGACAATGTCCTCGAAGCCGAAATTTGCCTTTACCTTGGTCGCCTTCTGTGTCAGCTCCGAACTCATCTGGTTATTACAGCCCTGAAACAGCGTCGCACGGGGAATCAGAATATCCTTGTTCATCGTCGCAAGGCTTCTCGCATTCGCCAGCGCCGCCTTGATCTTGCCCGGGGTAAACAGGAATTTTGTTGCCATCTCCAGCAGGTCGATGTCGTCGCCCAGCGCGTAATCTTTCGCAAAAAGACGCCAGCACTCCTCTCTCTCCTGCGTCGTGGGCGTCGGAATCTCCAGCTCCGTGAACTCCTCCTTCGTGATGTCACGCATCGGCATTTTTTCCTTGCTCAGCGCATAGACCAGCAGCCCCTTGCTCACCAGCTTTGCAAAGGCGAGATCCATGTAGCCCAAAAACTTATCCTTTTCCTCCTCGTGGAAGGTAAGCTCATCGAGACAGCAGCAGGAGTTTGTCAGAATACACTCTCTCGTAACTGCCCACAATGCCTTCTCCACAAAGGCGAAATCATAAACAAAAAGCTTTTTGCAGTTGACGGAGATTGCCCCCATCCCGTTCTTTTTGCAGAACTGCTTGATGAAAAACTTCCGTCCGCTTCCCTCGTCCCCGAAGAAGGAGAAGATGCGCACACCCTCATTGTAGGAAATCTCCATGGCGTCCAGCTGTCCCTGATTCGCCATGATGGGATCAAGCTCCTTGTCATCCGTGAGCATCTTAAAAAAGCGGATGTAATTCTCATCCAGCTGCATCGGACGCTTGCCGAACAGGAAATCAATAATTCTCTTGTCCGGTGTGACGACCGTGGAGAACGGCATACTTCCGTTTACCCTGAGATCGAGAATCGGCTGCAGCTGCTCCAGTCCGACCGACATATCCCCATAGGCTCCTGTGATGGAAAACTGATTCCCGTAATACAGCCGCGCAGCCGATTCGATCGTCGGCGCAGGCAGGCTGCCGTTCTCGTTGATGACCTGAAACACCCCGGCATAGTCCGTCTGGGTAGATGCGAGAATGCTGCAGGCAAAGCAGAAGGTGGTAAAATGCTCAAACTCCATCTTTTTACAGAGGGAATAGAACGGAAGCGCTATCCCCGTCTCCAGCGTCTTCTCTGCACGCGCCTCGATAAATGTCATCATCTCCTCGCAGTCAGGCTCTCTGATGCTCTGGCTCTCCCCCGACGCGGCGGTGCCCATCTCTGCAGCATAATCTCCCAGCAGAGCCATCAGCTCGTCGCTCAGCTCCGCCGGTTCCTGTCCGTTCTCCTCGCCCTCATCGTCCTTGACCGGCTCCGAGGAAAAGAGATGGATTTTCTCCTGACACATGGTATGTGCGATTTCCAGATCCGGGTAGAGTACATTTTTGTATCCGCCCTGTCCGGACGCAAACAGCCCCTTCATCTCCTCAAGGTACTGATCCATCCGGCTGTTGACACAGGCAAACAGATAGTCCATATACTCCGGGTATCCGTCAAACGGCTCCCCCTCCAGTTCCCTGCTAAACTTGTCATAGATATTCACGCTGTCTCCTCCTCGCCTGCCGTCTGCTTCAAGGTCTCTCCCCTACCCGGAACACCGCCGTCCGGTCAAAGACGCTTTTCTCCGTGTTGATTCCCTCAAAGGTCTTCCCCTGAAAAACTCCCTGCTCTTCATTCAGGGAGGTCTCTCTCTTGCGGCTCAGATAGGTGAGAGCCTCTTCCTCCTCCACCGTCTGACCGCCGCCCTGACTCTTCTTCAGCTGCTGCTTTGCAAGTCTCTCATTCAGTCTCATAAACCTCCTCATTTCTGCGCACGCTTTTTGCGCATAGCGAGTTTGTGTCAAGTGCACGCAGACACAAACTCGTGATTGAAAAATCTTATTTTTCAATCTTCTCTCCTTATCCGAAAAAATGAACGGTCAATCCCTGTATTCCGCAGGAAAATCTTCCTCCGGGATCTCCTCCAGCTCAATGTAACGGTTGTTGACATAGCCGCTCTTCTTGCCGTTAGTCACCAGAGACCATTCCTCGCCGTACTCCAGAACATAACCTGTCTGCTTCGGCATCAGCCTGCCCAGAATCTTTCCATCCATGTCCGGAACGCTCCTGAGATTCAGGGAAGAAATATCCCCTCGCACGGTAAACGCATAATAGACGGTCACCTGCTGCTCTGGCTCGGACGGTTCTGTCTCTGTCTCCGGCTGCACAGACTCCGACTCCTGCACCGGCTCTGGCTCCGGCGTTTCTTCCGGTTTCTGCCCGGGCGTTTCTTCGGATTTCTGCTCCGGCATTTCTTCCGGTTTTTCTGTAGTCTGCGGCTGCGACTCCCTGTCCTGATTCACATAGACAGGCGCCGGTTCGTTTTCCTGTCCGTCACGGTACTGCTTGAAAATACAGGCAGCGACACCGCTGACAAGAAACAATACCATCACCGCAATGATAAAACCTTTTTCCTTTTTCATCTGCCACACTCCCCATGCTTTAAATCTGTCAGAATTTCCATTGTTTTAGTCGGTCGGCAGCTGCACATAAATTCCCATGCCCTTGCCGACATTGCTCTTCGCATAGATCGTGCCGCCGTAATATTCCACAATTGCCTTTGCCTGCGTCAGTCCAAGTCCGTTTCCGCTGATCCGGTTGGAACCCTGATAATTGAGTTCAAAGATATGTGCCGTCTCCTTCTCAGACAGTCCGTTTCCGTTATCCTTGAGCACAATGAAAATATCGTCTCCGAGGTTCGAGATCGTGATGACAAGAATCCCCGCCCGGTTCATGTATTTAATGGAATTGTCGATAATGTTGCGGAACATGATCCGCAGTCTTGAAGCATCCGCCTTGACAAGAATCTTTTCGTCCGGCGCTGAAATGCGGATATCCAGATGCACCTTCTCCGCAAAGGGCTTCAGCTCCTGCACTGTCTCTCTGGCGATCTGGATGATATCGATCGTCTCATTCTGCTGCTCTCCCTCTCCGGCAGGCGGCAGGAAATTAGAGAGAAGCTCCTTTTCCCGCTCCTTCGACTGGCTTCTGCCCTCCTCCGCCTTCGAGAGTGCCTCGCTCAGCTCCTCCTGTCTGGCAATCAGCTTCTGCTGCCCGATGATCGCCTCTTCCTTCGCGGTGGTTGCCTCCTGCATTGCCTTCGCGTAGCGTTCCTTCTCCGCCGTAAGCTCATGGATTCTTCCGTCAAGCTCCTTGTTTCTGCCCTCAGCCTCCTCGAGCTGTCTGCGGTTCTTTTCCAGCGTCTCTGGATCAGCTGCGTCCGCCAGAAGCGCAAACGCCAGCATCAGCACTGCGTACAGAATGACCGTGATCATCATGAACATACTGTTGTCGGACAGAAATCCATAGAGTATACATGCATAGCAAATGACCGCTACCAGCAAAATGATTTTTTTCTTCGTTGACATATCTGCTCCCTTCTTACTCCGCAAGACGCTTTTCGATGGACAGCACGTTCCATCCGTCCCGATACTCATATTCCATCTTATCCATAGTTTTCTTGATCAGAAAAATTCCAAGCCCGCCGATCTCTCTTTCCTCCGCAGGCAATGTGATATCGGGGTCCTTATGCTCCAGCGGATTGTACGGTATGCCACGATCCCGGAAGGTCATATGAAATCGCTCCGGGTCCTGCATGACCTTCATCGTGAGGACTGCCTCCCCCGCTTCTCCGCCGTAGGCATAATGTGCTATGTTGACAAACAGCTCCTCCGCTGCCATAACGATCTGCATCTGTGTCATTTCATCACAGGAGGTCTGTTCCAGCATCTGTTCTACCTGCTCCAGCACCGTTCTCATGTTCTCGTCACATGCGGACAGCTTTAATTCTTTTTCCACGACATTCCTTTCCTTTCTGCCCCATCGGTATTCAAAGGCCGGCATACTCCTGCTCCCCGTCGCAATCAGGAAAGCTCTATTCTGCGGCAGGCAAGCCCTTCTGCCGCCTCCAGATCGTGCGTCACCGCAATGACCGTCGTTCCCTGTCTGTGAACCAATTCCAGAAATTTCATGATTTCCCTCGAGGACTCCGGGTCAAGGTTCCCCGTCGGCTCGTCTGCCAGAAGATACCTCGGATAATTCATCATCGCTCTTGCCAGACAGACCTTCTGCTGCTGTCCTCCTGACATCTCGCCGGGATAACGCTTATACAGTTCTGTAATCCCGAACAAAGAAAACAGGGAACATATCATCTGGTCGGTATCCCTGCCTCTTCCGCCCGCCACCAGCCGCGCCAGCCTCACATTCTCATAGGCGCTCTGATCCGGAATCAGGCGGTGATCCTGAAACACGACACCGAGCTTCCGGCGGTAGGCGGGAAGCTGTCTCCTCTTCATCAGCGTCAGATCCTGCCCATCGACAATCACCTGCCCTGCCAGAGGCATGAGTTCGCGCAGCAGCAGTCTGACAAAGGTGCTCTTCCCCACGCCGCTCTCTCCTGTCACCAGAACAAATTCCCCGTCCTCTATGGTCTCATTCAAATGTGTAAACACCGGCTCCTGTTCCGTCTGGTATCCGGCGGAGACATCCACAAATCGGATCATCGCCGCTCACCGTTACTCGATCTGTAATATGTCACTGAACCCTGACATTTCGAGCACACTCATGACCGTTTCGCAGACATGAACCATCACCATGCTGCCGCCCTTCGACATGGCTGTCTTCTGACCGATCAGCAGGGCTCTTAAACCTGCACTGGATACATAGCTTACCTCCTCAAAATCCAGAACCACCTTGCTCCCCTTCTGAAATGCCGTCAGAATTGCCTGCTGCAGCTGCGGGCTTGTGGTGGTGTCCACTCTCCCTTCAATTTTGATCTGAATCGTGCTGTCATTTCTTGTCTCTGTAAGATTCATGTTCTGTCTGCTCCTTTACTGTAGTGTCACAATGCCATCCATATATTGTGCCTCTGTATCCAACTGTCCCGCATCCTCACGGATCATACGGGCGTTCATATCCAGATAAGTATGGTAATCCATATTGCCGGCTTCCTTCAGATATACGATATGTATCCGGCTGCGGATCGGTCTGTACTGATTAATCAGCAGCATCAGCCGGGATTTTAATGCCTCCGTCACATGTCTGTTGATCAGAATGGTGACGTCATAAGGGCTGTCGCCGTACAGCCTCTTGAACTGCTCCTGCTCCGTCTCCTCCACATAGGCCTTCATGACGTTGCTCTCCAGTACGACAACCGGTTCTCCGAGAACGATCTCCGCGATCCTCTCGACCGCCCATTTGCTGCCCCGCATACAGTTCAGTCTGTACGCCTCCTTGATCAGTGTCCGGAGCCACGGCTCATCCTTGCATTCATCCCCCAGTTCAATCCCCATCCATCTGCCATACATCGGCAGCATTTCCTGCGGGCAGGTGTCGAGGTCAAGCAGCCTGTCCACATGGCTGATATTGTCCTGAAAATCCTGATAGATGCTGGAAAAGACCGAGAGATAGCGATGGAAAAAGCTGTCTCTCTCCCTGTAAATCTCCGGGAAGGTATCCATGAAATTGTCACCCTGCTGCTCCACCCTGATATGGGAAACGGTATTGTTTCCCTCCCCGATGACCTTGATCATCAGATAGAGATATCTTCCGCTCTGCTCATAGAGCAGGATGTCTCTCATATTCACACAGCGCTTTGCGCCAATCTCCTGAAAGAACTGTACCTTCAGGCTGTCCTGTTCCTCCGGGTTCGTCAGAAAGGCGCTGATCTTTGTCTCTATCCCGTTCCGGTAAAAGCTGTCCTGATTCATTGCCTTGACATAGACAAGGCAGACGGCATCCTCCTCCAGCTGCGTCTCGAAATGCAGTCTCCCCCATGTCATATCCTCCATGGCGGCATCGATCCCCTGAAGGAAAAGATAGTGCTCCTGCTCCGTCGGCACAGCTGTGAGAGTATCTTCACCCTCGAGCGAAAAACCTCTGCACAGACCCCTTTTGATACGGTTCTTCTTAATTGAATAAGTAACTGCTGCCATATCGCTTTCCTTCCCTATTTCTCATAGTTCCTGATCTCAAGCTGGATGTCTCCCGCATAGCACAGACAATCCGCATTCGGATAAATATCATTGTCCTTGATCCTCGCCGCTCCCGGGTACTGGGGATAGAGCGCCAGATCGTATATGTATTCCACGCATTCCAGATTTTCCACCGCACGGAACACCTCGTCGAATTTCAGTACATCGCCAAAGCTGCGCTCAGACTCCAGATAATCCAGCTGCTCCCGGATCGTCTTCTCGATCAGTCCCTGTTCTCTCTCATAATGTCTCTTGACATAGATGACACCCTTCACGTTGATCGGCAGATAAACAGGCTGTACGATCTCGACCCTCGTTGTCAGCAGACGCTTCTTCTCCAGAAGCTGTTCCAGACTCTTCCGGTAGGTGTCGGAGAGCTTCGGGAAGCGCTCATCCGTCCCCGGCTTCACCGCAATCTGCACCTCGTTCCTCTCCTCCCTGAGCACTGCCCTGACCTTATGGATACATAAGCCCGGCGCGCTCTTCACGATGGTCTCGTAGTCCGCTGCCGTCACGGCGGTGTAGGGCTTATTCATGTCTGCGAGGAAGCGTTCCCTCACATCCGCGATGCTCTCCCGGAAACAGCCGCCCGTCCCGGGTCCCGCATTGACAAACGTAAGCTCCTGTAAGGTCTTCCCTGTGCGGAAACGGCTGCCCTCACGAATATTTCCCTCCTGTCCTCTGGTGACACTGCAGGACCCCATATAGAGCGCCGCGCCAATAAACGCACCGGCATCCTCAATGACGATCTTTCCTTCATTCTCCAGAAGGTAATAGGTGAGGGAATCCTCCTCATAATGGTTCGGTCTCACAAAATCAAAAATATCCTCACCGTTTTCATCCGTCCTCTTTGCGATGATGCAGAAGGACTCCGCGACAATGTTCTTCGCCGGAAGCTCCAGTTCCTGTGCGTCGTAGCCCTGCACGGTTCCAAGGTAGAACCTGCGCATCATTTCCTCCGAGTAAACCATGATCTTCACGGCATTCTTCAGCTTATCGGGTGAAAAGCCAAACTGCCGCCTGTCGAAGCTGAAGGTATTCACGCCGTACTGCTCATGCTCCAGCGTATAGAAGCGCCCTCTGGCTCCCTCCACGGGAGCCGGCTCGTACCGGCGGTAGAAGGAGCCCTTTTCCTCCTTACAGAATACCTGTAGATACCCTTCCTCCATCATTTCACTGTTCAGCGTAATCCTTGAATATTTCTGGAAGGTATAGCACACGGACTTCGTCTCCTTCTGCCATGCCTCAAACAGAAAGCCAGCCACCGCCCGCAGCTTCGGACTGACATCATAGTCCGCCTTGATGACCCTCGCGCGGATGGCATAGCCCGGCTTCGGAAGCTCCTCACAGACTGCCGCCGCTGTGTTCGGCATGCGCATCCTCACCTCGCCGCTCACAAGAAAACAGGAGGTGTAGTCCGCGACATTCATAGGTTCATATCCGTTCTCGGTGTAGCACTCCCACACAAGATTCGCAAACGTGTTATTTCCCTTCTCCTCGTAAGGATTGCGGTTGAAACGGTTTGCAAGCGTCATGTAGAAGATCATTTCCTCTCCCGGCTCAGGCAGCCGGTTCGCCGCGAAGTAGACGCAGTCCCCCTCTCCGGGCTTCTCCCCGAAGATCATTGCCGTCTTTGGAATGTCATCATCGATCAGATAGCTGTAATCCTGGAAGCCGCCATCATGCTGTCCGTAAACTCCGGTCAGCGAATAGCCCGAAAGGCGGATGCGCCTGTTCGTCTCAAAGGTGAGGTCTCCCAGATAAAACGGCTGGTTTGCCGGAAGCTCCACGGGCTCCTTCACGCCCTCCGCCGCCATCAGTATCCTTGCGCACCTTCCCTTTCTCTCGGTAAAGCCAAGCATTTTCAGGAGCTTCTGCCTGATCTGCGGCGTCACCTGCCGGATGGATTCCTGCTGCAGCGCCTCAAATGCCGTCAGATTCTCCAATATCGTCATGCCGGGATCAGACGGGTTGAAATTCGTCCATTCGGTCGTATAGAGAGGAATCTGCATAATTGCTTCACTTATGAGTTCCTGATAAGTTTTATCGTTCAGATTTTTATTGACAAGCAATTTTCCCTTCTCCTTCCCTTACTCCGACAGCATGATATGGATTCTGTGCTCCCCGCTTCTCGTCACCATGAACGGTGTCACTTCGATGTCGTCGATGTCCACCTCGTGCGGGCCGGTTGCATCCGTGTAGGTCGCCGTCACCGCGATCCTCCTCACTGCCGCCTTCGCCTTCATCGAATTCAGCTTCATGCGGATCTGGGATTTCTTCGGAAGCACTCCGATGTCCCATCCGGATTCAATTCCGTTCTTCACGGCATCCAGATAATCCTCCAGACATTTCTTCATCCGGTTCTGTATCTCGAAGCCGTCATCCATATCCCTGATCTCCGCCCATACATCCACGGAGACAGAGACAAAGACCGGCTCTGTCAGGCATAATTCCTCGGGGGCAATCATCAGCTCGCAGTTCTGCAGCAGATGCTTCTTTAAGTTTGCCGCTGCATTGTGGAAGGAATAGGAGCCGGACTTATAATCCTTTAACAGCAGTACAAACGTCACCTTGCTGTCCGCCCTCTCCCCATTGCGGTCGATTCCCGTCACGCAGCTGATCTTTTCGATATTGTCGGAATAGGACAGGATCTCCCGCTCATAGTCCTTCACCGACACGAGCCGTCTTCTAGAGCTCAAAATATTTGCTCCCCTTCTCAGCGCACTGTCGATGCTCTCGATATTGCTGCCGCCGAAAGCGCATTTCGGATTGTAAATCGTATCTATGAACATCAGGTTTTCCAGAGATTCGTTGATGCTTCCCGCCTCCACGTTGCCCTGCTGTCCGTTACAGCAGCGGATCACCATGCGAAATGCCGCATCATTTAAAACTCTCGGAATCTCGGAATGGATTCCGTCGCCGAACAGGATTCTCTGGTTCAGTCTGTCAAGTATGTACTCTCTCTCCAGCCGTCCGTTTCCGAACTGCTCCGTCTCCTCCCATTTTACATAGAAGGATGAGATATTGCCGATCATATCGCGCTCGATGCGCACCCTGTCCGGCATCTCCCTGTACAGTCTGTTCATATTCTCCTCGGTGTGTCTGTTGGTCTCGTTCACCCAGAGTTCCACATCCAGAATGTTGGGCACTCCCAGATCGAACACCATATTGGCGGCAACCTCGTCGATATAGTACTCTTCTTCCTGTCTGGTCTCAATGTTGTAGACCTCGACCGCGTTCAGCCGGATGTCCAGCACCTTCGGCGGATTGCTGTCCGAAGCCTGTTTCTCAGTCCTGCTGAGCCTGATCCAGTATGCCGTCTTCCCCTCGATCGTCGCCGTCGCCATATCGGAGGGCGGCATGAACAGGACGATTCCCGACCGGGACATATTCGCTGTGTGATCCAGCACCCGCATCTGCCGGAAGCCGTGGATCGTACTGTACTCAAACCGGCACTCCGTGGCGTCATACCGCGCGCCGTCCTCCAGCTGGAACAGCATGCTGACCGGTCCGTCCTCCATCGGTCTTCCGAAGCCCAGATACAGATAGTCCTCCGTGTACTCGCCGCTCTGGAAAAGCAGGAAACGCTTTCCCTCCATCATCTTCACCGACAGCTCCAGCTCTCTTGTACCGGCGATCGCCCGCACTCTCTCCGGCCGCACAAAGCGCTCCCCGTAGCTGTAGGCAATCGTCATGTTGCTGATCTGCGGATAATGGTGGACACAGGGACGCATATAACAGTTATCCGACTTCAACAGCTGAATGCGCAGACATCTTCCCATATCTCCGCCGACGGACATCTCCTGCCAGTCCGACGGACAGATAAACTCCAGCGTACACTTTGTCGCCTCTGCTTTTCCGAAAAGCGATCTGTATTCCTGATTGCACGGCAACTTCTTCCAGCCGATGCCGTTGAAATACTCTATGGCAATCTCCTCCGCATAGCAGTCCGCAATATTATTCTCCGCGGTTGTTCTGGGCTTACGCTTGATAATCTTCAGTTCTTCCTCTTCCGTCACCGCCATGAGGGAGACCCTGTGCTCCGGATATGCCACCTCAAAGCTGAGTGTCACCATTGCTCCGGGCTTCCCGAAATAACGGTTATGCCCGATGTAGCACTCGCTGAACAGAGAGAGCGTATCACCGAACGGTGCGAAGCTCTCCGGCTCAAAATCCGTGGTTCCGTTGTTCACGAACTCCGGTGTCTGTGCCTCTCCGGCAGATGCGAGCCGGATGTCCCTGACTTCAACATTATCCATCACCGGCTTCTCGGCAATGATCGCCAGCATGCCGTAGTCCTTGCCGTCAAGCTGCACCGCAATGCTCTCCTCCGGCTCTCTGAAGGCAAGTGTTCTGCCGTCCGGCAAAAGCTCAAGTTCTTCCACCTTCTTAAGCCCCTGCTCCGTGACATACTGAAAGGTGAAGTCACCTGCGAGGAGCTGCTGTGTAAACTCCTCATTTCCCTCTATTCTGATAAAGATCCTGTTACCCACTGCTTCGAACACTGTCGGATGGTAGAGCATCACTGCGTTCTGCTCCATTCCCTTCTCCCGATCCCCAAACAGGTAAAACGGCCTCAGCTGTTCAGGCTGCTCCGCCTCCTCCTGTTCCTCGGCAGTCTCCGTCTCCGGCAGAATCTGCGGGCACCGGAAGCTGCCCAGCAGCGGCAGGATCTTTCCCGTCTCCTTCTCCGTCATAAAGCAGGACTGCAGCCTGGAATTGGTCACATACAGGTTGTGGGCCGTCTCAAAGATCTGTGTCTGCTCACCTTCCGCCAGCAGCTTTGTCCCCTTTGCGACACCCGTGCCCGGAATGGTATCCTGAATCAGCCCCATCAGCACCACCGCGCAGGACGGCTTCGCCGGTAAAAGAGACAGGTCAAGCATATTGACAAACTCCGTATGGTAGATGTCCAGCACCTGATTAAACCGGTCAATATTGTCCTTCATCTGTCCCGCAAACAGAATGGCAAGCGTCGAACCAATATCGGGGTTCTCCCTGTCAAAATTCCACTCCGGCACATAGGAGGCAGCAAGTTCCGCTATTCTGTTTTCAATATCCGTCGCTGTTCTCTTATCAATCTTCATATTGCTCCTCTGTATCACCCTGTTCCGGTGCAAATTCCTCCTGCCCGGCATCCTCATCCCCTGTGTTCAGATAGAACGGAAAGACAAAGTTGTCTCTCGTATTGCTGCCTATCACATAGTAATCCACCTTGACAACCAGACAGCCGTCCTTGATATTCGGGTCTGCCGACACCTCCACGTCACTGACGCGCGGCTCCTGTTTCTGTATCTCCCGCCGGATGTTTCCGCACATGATATTGATATTCGTCAGGTTGACATCCATAAAAGTATATGCCATCAGGTCACTGCCAAATTCCGGCCTCAGAAAACGCTCTGATTTCTGCGTCATCAGTATCAGGTAGACCGATTCCCTGACGCTCTCCAGATCGGAGACCGTCACAAATCTTCCGGTAGCGGAATTGATCTGCGGCGGGAATTTCATCCCCTTGCCTAAAAAGTCATTGTTCTCCATCGCTGCTCCCCCCCTGCTTATCCGATGCTGATCGGCGTTCCGCTGATCTTCACCGCTGCGCTGCTCTCCAGATTCATGGAGGACGTTGACTTCACGCTGACGGTCGAGCCTTCCAGCGTCGCGCCTCCCGTGGAGGTATATTTCATATTTCCATTTACCTTGACATTCAGCTTTGTCGTCTCAAGCTCCGTCGTGCCGTTATTGCCGTTCATTGTCAGCGTAATATTATCTCCGACCTTGATTGTGAGCTTTTTCTCCGCAAAGATCTCCATCTTTCCCGAGTCACCTGTCTGGATCTGGATCTTGTTCTTGCCGTCCTTATCCGAGATCAGCATCATCCCCTTCTCATTGTCCAGCTCGATGCGGTGGGTGGATTTCGGGGTCTCGATCTTTATCTTATCCTTATCCCCCTCCCCCTCCTTATTGTCCTCAAACAGGATGGTGTTCCCATGCCGGGTCATGATCTTTTTGTACTGGTTATTCTCATCCGCCGTCTTCTTCAGAAACTGGTCGTTTTCTCTCGGAATACAGCCTATGACATAGGGCTTTTCAATATTTCCCTGCTCGAAGCAGACAAGGACATGGTCTCCGACCTCCGGCAGGAAATAATGTCCCCACTTGGAGCCGCTCGAGGGCATTGCAACTCTCGCCCATTTCAGCTCGTTCGCCTCCTTGTCGCGCGTAAAAATCGAGACACAGACACGCCCGGGCATATCCTTGTCGTAATTCTTGACAACCTGCCCTACAACGATGCCGAAGATCCTGTTGTCCCCTGTCTCTGTCTTCAATACCTGTTTTTCCGCTATCTCATCTATCACATCAAAAAGTGCCACGCTTCTTCCTCCATCCTTCTCCGGTATGTGGGCTTACTCCTCAAATCCGCATGCCTTGCCGATAATTCTTGTCACATACCCCTGCTCCGTAAAGCAATGCCGCACGGTCTGCAGGTAATAGGTGTTCGACAGGCTGTCGCCGAAGCCCGAAACTCTGATAAAGCGCCCGGGTACAAGCTCCGGTATTCCGATCACATCCGCCTCCAGCGTTCCGAAGCGGTAGGTCATATCCTCCATCAGGTAGTCGAGACGGTTGTCGGCATCCAGCTTTGACGAGGTCGTGGGATCGACATACACCTTCTTCGATTTCGCCAGCAGCGCCTTGGCATGATTCCCGTGGGAAATCTTGTTGCCGTTCTTCTTGTAGGAGGAGATCACCTTCCCCTTCCCGACATCCAGACAGCGCACCTCGATTCCAGCTGTCAGTCCGGTGATGTCATAGCCCATGTTGATTCCTCTGATCCCGGTCTTTGGCGTGAGCTCCATCAGGATCTCGGAATTGTTCTTCGCCTTGCGGAATAAGACCTCTCCGCCGTGGATAAAGAAATCAAAGTTAAACTTCTTTGCCGCCTTCACCACAAATTCGTAATCGCTCTCGCCGACCATCTCCACGGTCTTGTCGCTCGCCTTGCTCTCCCCCGCTGCGCCTGTCACCGGCTTATCCGGCGTATCCTCCACAGAAACGCCCGTGATGATCTTCTTCTGGAGGAGATTGTTATATGCCGGCTGCCGGAAGATTTCCTTCACTGCATCCGAGTAATACTGTGCCTTCAGCTGCTGCGAGTGGTTATTCGCCATCATGATGCCCTTCGCATCCATCACCGTGACCTCCACACCGGGAATGTCGCCGTTTGCCGAGAAGTCGAAATTGACCCTCGCAATAAAACCGCAGAACACCTTGCGCACTGTGAGATCATAGCCGAGACAGATTGTGACCTGCGAGCCGAGCCTGATATAGGGCTCCAGCTCCTCTGTCTTAAAGGTACAGGTCAGGCTGTCGTAGCAGTCGTGAATCCAGAACGTCGCCATGCCGGCCTCGTAGCCTGCGCTCATCTCGATCTCCACATCGGAGATACTGAAATGATTCTTATCCTCCGACAGATTCTTTCCGCCGACCAGCACGGCTGCCTTCGGACTGGTAAATTTATTGTATTCAGTTAAGAGATTTTTGTAATCAAAGCTTGCCATTCTCTTTCCCCTGCATTGATTTCAGCAGCTGCTTTCCTATAGATTCAGAATATTGCCCACATACTGGGTCTTATTTCTATAGCTCACATTGCCGCCGCCAAACGCTTCCTCGTAATGCTTTTTCCAGACGCCCATATTGGTCGGTCCGACCTCCTCGTCCACCAGAATCATGGAGAGCTCTACCTCACCCCGGATCGGCTGTCCCGTCAGATTGAACATTGTATATCTCGTATTCAGGCTGTTCACGACTCCCTCATACTGCATCGAGCCCCAGCAGAAGGTGATGAACCGTGTGCGCTCCTGCCGCAGCATCCCGATAAAGCCCTCAATGATGGGCTGCACCGAATATTCCTCCCCTGTGACGGCCTCCTTGACCAGAGACGCCACCCCGGTCACCACACTGGTCGGTGATGCTGCGAACTTATCCGCCATAAAAGCATCCTTTACCGATACCTGATCGAAGATCAGCGTGACGCTCATCATCAACCTGACCTTTGCCGGCTCATAGGAAATTCCTATGTTTTTCTGCTGCTTCTTGTCGCTGGAAGCAGTTCCGTAGTCGGTCTTCTGGTACATACCACCGCCGTATCCGCTCAAGGTGAGCTGGCTCGGATTAAACTGTACCGTGTAGGTCTTTACGCCCGACTGCATCCGGTCAGCGACTGCCTTCACCGCGTTTAAGGCGGCTCCCGTTGCCGCCTTTGCAAGCTTGCCAAGCTGGGATGATCCGACGGTGTCAAGTCCGCTCTGACTCGCAATGCGGCTCAGAGCACCAGCCGTTCCCTTTGCCGGAACACTCTCTTTGATCTGAAGCTTCTTTTCCTCTATCATATTGTAGGTGCTGATGTGGATCTGCGCCTTTTCTATATTTCCAAGTGTATGATTTACTGCATCCATAGCTGCCCCTTTTCCGCTGTCAAAGCCTTTACAGGTTCAGGTTGAGAACATTGTTGTTCGTGATCTTTGAAAAGGTACTCTTACCGTTTGCCTTTCCCTTTTTGAACAGATTCTCATAGGCTGTCTCCCAATAGGACGGCTCATAAAACTCTGCCTGCTCTCCCTGTCTTATGGAAAGGTTTACCACGCCCCGGATCGGGTTTCCCGATTTATTGAACATGGTGTAGCGTGCCTGTACTGCCGTGAGTTCGCCACGGAAACACATCTTTGCCCAGTAGAACACGACCTGCCTCGTCACATCCATCGTCAGCAGGGAAAGGATTCCCTCGATCTGATGCTGGACGGAATGCTCTTTCTCTGCAAAATATTTAATTGCCTGTGTGGCGGCGCCCACCGGCGAATTCACGTTGTTGACCATAAAGGCATCATAGATGTTGACCTCGTCAAAGATCAGCTGGACATTCATAGTCGTAGAGGTGGGCACTACATTCTGGACAATCATGTTATTCGACATATTTCCCATATTGCCGCCGCTGTATTCCAGCTGTGATCCCGCCGTCGTCTGCATATGGATGCTGGAAGGATTATATTGTACCTCCATGGCAAGATACGCCTGATCCTGCCCCATCAGTCTGTCCCTGTCCTCCGATGACAGTGTGCCGGACAGTGCACCCGCTGTCGCCTCCATGAGTGACTTCTGCAATTCATTCGCCTTTTTGAGAGTGTCGGTCATATTGGCTTGCTTCTTGCGAAGCTTCTCCTCGTCGCTGTCCTGTGAGGTAATCTGCTCAAGGGTCTTGATATTTCTGACGCAAAGCACTGCCTTCGGCACATTGCCCATCACACTGTTCGCAAGATTTTCTGCTATAGAGTTCATTCCTGTCCCGCCTCCTTTCCGCGATGTCTAACTAGATTCCCCTGCGCCGCCGTTCATTCTGCAAACGCTTCTCCAGCCTGTTGTACACCTGATCCGTAATTTCACCGATCCTTCCCTGCACGCCGCGGCTGATCATCTCTGTGAGATTTTCCGTCTGCTGGGTGACCTCATGTGTGGTCTGGTTCGTCACGTGGCGTTCCACTGTTCTGGAATTCTGTGTGACCTCCTCCATCACCTTTGTCTGGTTCTCGAGGATCCGGTTCTGGTTCAGCAGCTGTTCCATTATCTCTTCGGTGATCTCATTTTCCGTCTGCTGCTTGTGCACCAGCGTTACCCGGTCCCGGCTATCCTCCTCGGTCACGCGGCTCTGTGCGGGCTCCCTGCGGGAATTTTCCTCCCACCGCTCAACCACCGTCTCGGAAATATCCCGAAGCGTCCTGTCCGTGCGGTTGTGGATCAGCTCCTGCTCACGCAGCTGCCTCTCCAGGATTTCACGGTCCCTTGCCACGTCTGCCGATCTGCCCTGCGGAGCCGTTCTTCCGCCATCACCTGCCGCCTCTTCGCCGTAATACAGTTCTGCGGAAGGTCTTTCCAGCCAGTTCTGCCCGACGGTCTCCGTGCTGCTGTTTATCTGTCTGTCGGTGTGAGTATTCAGCAGCTCCTGCTCACGCAGCTGCCTCTCCAAAAGCTCTCTGGTTCCCGCCGGTTCTGCGGATCTTCCCTCCGGGGAAGCTTCTGCGGCATCTCTGCCTGCCTCTTCCTGATAATGCAGCTCCACAGGCGGTCTCTCCAGCCAGCTCCGCTCGACGGTCTCCGTGCTGCTGTTTATCTTTCTGTCGGTGTGCAGCTCTGTCTGTATCTGCTCACGGGACTCTCTCGCTACGAGCTCTATATCCCGCATCAGCCTTCCGATGTCACGGTTTGTCGCAACCTCTGCCTGCCGGTATCTCTCCGGGGTCTGCAGATACTGCTCCAGCACCTCATAGATGCGCTGTGTATCCTCCGGCAGAAGCGCAAGCTCCTGCTGTCTGAGGCGCGCCGCCTGTTCCTGCTGCACGCTTCCCTCTTCCTTAAGCTGCTGCAGCATCTCCTGCGGATGCTCCAGCGCCAGAAGCCCTTCTCTCCGCATCCTTTGCAGATCGGGCGCCTTTCCCGGCTTCTCCTGCTGTTTCTTAAGCTGCTCGAGTGTCTGATAATATTTGTTGCGGTTCTCCACATTGTGACGGTGAAACTCCTCGAGCTGTTCCAGTATTACATCCTGCTGCTCCTGATGGACATTGATGTCTGTATCCTCAAAGGAATTCTGCTCCCTGTTCAGGTACAATTCCTCGTTGGAAAAATCCTGCCGGTAATTCCGTTCCTCTGTGGTATCGCCCGTCTGTCTCAGATAATGCCGGTCACCTTCCCGGTAGACCCTGTGATCTGTCAGGTTCTGATAGTTCTCCTCCTCTTGGTACTGCTGTAAGTTTTCCAGCTTTACCGTTGTCTGTCCCGGTGTCGACCGCTCCCGCTCATCCACCGTCTCCTGAATCGTGACGATGCGGTCGAGCAGTGCCAGCTCCTGTCTGTAATTCTCATTCAGATTGACAAGATAATCCCCCGCCCTGTCATTGCGGTAATACTGCTCTACATAATTTCTGTGCAGACGGTTCATCGTGTTCTCAGCCGAACGGTAAAAGGCGTTCGACATGTTATACCACGAATCCCCCTTCCGGTCGATGCTCTCGTGCCGGTTCTGATATATGTTATCTGCCAGCTGCAGCAGTACAGCCGCTGCAATCTGGTTTGTAATTTTCTCCTCTGTAATCTCCTCCGTAAGGGGAAGAATTTCTTCATAATAATTCTCGTGCCGGTACTCTAAGGGCAGGTTTTCTCCCTTTGCCTCATTTTCCAGCGTGTTCAGCAGAATATTTCTGGTAATCCGGTAATATTCTGCGGAACGCAGCTCATCCCCACTGATATACTCTGTCGAGACCGACTGGTTATGTTTAAAGTTGGAGATAATCTGGTAAATGCTTCCTGTCTGCAGACGGTTCATGATGTCCTGATGCAGATGCAGAATGTTCCCCTCCTGCCGGTACTCGCTGTTTTCTGTCTTCTCTTCCCTGCTCTCCTTATAGTTCCGTATCAGCTCCTGCAGCTGCTCCATATGGTTCCAGTAATGGTCGATCAGCTCCGTCGTGTTTTCTGTCTCTTCCTTGAGCTGTGTGACCTGATGCATGAACTGCTGCACATTCTTAATGCCCAGCTTCTGCAGCATATCCGTTATGTAGACGCGATCCTGATAGGTCATGTGCAGCCCGGAATCTACCGTGATGCGGTTGAGCAGCTGGTTCAGTATCTCCAGCTTATTCTCCTGATTCTGATTGATGTTCGTCTGATTTATGATCGTGGAGACACTGCCCTCGGCAAAGAAAACCTCCGGCGGCTCCGTCACCAGGTGAAGCAGATCCTCCCCCGTGACCGTCGTTGACATCATCTCATAATTTCCGGTAATTCTATGGACAAAGCCTTCGTAAGAGGGAACAATACCGGCACTGCACTTTAATTCAATTGGGGCTTTTACTGTCAGCATCGCGCTCTCTCCTTTCTCTGTCCGTCAGCTCTTTATTTTTCGGAAGCCTTTTTCTCCCGGCTTCCCAGATAATCCGCCACTGTCCTTGCGCTTCGTCTGGATGTGGATACCTTATTCTGCTCCGGGTCCCACAGGCGGCGGTTCTCTAACAATTCCTCTTTTCGCTTCTCATTCTCAGGATGCCGTGCCGACATCTCTCCCTTGCCGGAATAGGTCCTATTGTCAAACTCCCACAGACGTTCCTGTTTGTTTGTCTCCTGATTTGTCTCTTTTTCCCCCAGCTTGCTCTCCGGCTTCGTCGCGCTGCTCTTGGATTTTTCCGGTTCTCCCGGATTCCACAGGCGGCGGTTTTCGATCAGTTCTGTTTTTCTCTTCTCGTTTTCCGGATGGCGGGCAGATCCCTCTCCTGTTCCGGCATAGTTCGTCTTATCAAACTTCCAGTACCGCTTGGAATGGACCTTGCGCGCTGCCTCTGCCGCTTTCTTTTCCTCTTCCGTCTTCGGCTGGTATTTCCACGGGTCTTCCCCGTTTGCCCCGATTCCGACATCGACATTCACCATCTCCCTGTAGGCGATGGTCGTCGTCTCGACGAGCAGTCCGCTTCTCTCCGCATTCAGTTCTCCGTACTCCTTGCCAATCACGGTACACCCTGTAAAGACATAGGTTCTCGTCGGATAGGGATAGCCGTTCCAGTGATAACGGTTGACCAGAAGAACCAGCGGCAGAACCAGCTCTGTTCCGTTTGCAAGATAATCCACCAGCAGACCGTCTACACCCACATATCTCTCTACCTGAAAGGTGAAGGGCTTTGAGATCGGCTTGCGCTTCATATGGACATAATCGTTGAGCCCGCCCTCCTGAATATATTCATATTCGTTTTCCTTCTGAAAAACATGAACGGACTTACACGGCAGGTCAAAAATCCCTTCCACGCGCAATATGAAATTAAAATTCGTTGCCGGATTCAGACCAAAATTCTGAACAACCTTATTTCCTGTCTTTGCCATACACAACCTCTTATTATCTGTCTGGTTTCATGTCAAGGATACTTTTTTCTTTCTTGTTTTTTGCGGAGGGAGTCAAGCTCTTATTGATCTCCGAAATTTCGCTGCACCACTTTCGCCTGCTGTTGTGATCCATATTCAGGACTTCGCTGCTGCTCCAATGGAAATAGTACGAGATAAATGACATTTCCCGATAGAGCTCTTCCTTGGGATACAGCTTTATCCCTCCTCGGTAAAATTTAAGGGCACCTGAAATACCTTCCCGCAGTCAGGGCAGACAACTTCCATTGTCGGAGGTTCAATATCATTGATCCTCTGGTACATATCCTGCAGGAAAGCAAGATCTGCGGTGAAGAGCTTCTCAATAATGTTGGCGGAGACCATCTGAACACCCTCCAGCTCTGTCACGACCTTGCCGAGGATCACGATGGTCAGGTAGGACGGATTGCTCAGCACACGGGGATCTCTGGTCGCGCTGATCTCATCGCCTGCCGTCGCCAGACGCATTTTCCCTCTGCGGTGCAGTTCTCCTGCGGAATCCATATAGCCCTTGGGCAATGTAAATTCGTAAACTGTTTCCATGTTTCCTCCATGCTATTTTCTATGTTATCTTCCGTTCACTCACGCCCCATGCAGGCAGCATGGGGCGTAAGTCCGGTTACTGTTTTGTTACTTCAGATCCTAGTTCGGAATGATGAGCTCTTCATAGGCAAGCTCTACACTCTCGATTGCAACATCACTGGTCTTCGCATCCAGATCCGGCGCATTGTACTTTGTAACCCATGCGTTGGTCAGGATCCATACTCTCGTGCCTGTTACCTGTGTGCTCACCGTCTGAGGCGCGCCTGTGTTGATGTCGATCAGCTCGATCTGCACATTGTTTCTGGGCATCTCGCCTCTGGTCTCACTTACACACTCCTGAATCCATGTCTTAAACGCACTGTCCAGAGTGTAGCCCATCTTCAGGGTGACATTGCCATGCTTTACAAGTCCGGGAATCTTTACCGGTGCAAGGCTGTTTGCATTGCCCTGACGGAATTCAATGACATCGACGGATGCTTCAACACCTGTTACTTCGCTGAAGGCTGCTGTTCCGGCAATGCCGTCCACAGTCACGAGGAAGTTCATTTTAGTCAATGGATAAGCAAGTCCGTTTCCGTTATCGTATGTGTTCGCCATAATCTATCTCTCCTTTATCTTAACTTTCTTCACCTTCACCGCCTGCTTCCGCTGTATGCTGCGTTACACGGAACACAACAAACTCTGCCGGACGGCTGGGTGCAATACCAATATTGCAGATCAGTCTTCCATTCATAATGTCATCCTTGGTCATAGTGGAAGAACCTATCTCCACAAAATATCCCTCTGAAGGTGAAGCGCCTGCCAGCATACCGTTTCTCCACATGCTGTCGAGGAAGGATGCGATTGTCATCCGTACTCTCTGCCACAGAGCTGCGTCATTGGGCTCAAATACTACCCAGCTGGTATTTGCCTTGATGCTCTCCTCCACATAGATGAAGAGACGTCTTACGTTGACATAACGGAATGCGCTGTTGCTGCTTGCCGTTCTTGCTCCCCATACGCGGATTCCCTGTCCGGGAAGTGCACGGATCAGGTTGACACCTTCGGGATTCAGAATATCCTGCTCTCCCTTTGTGTAATTTACCTTAAGACCGGTACAGAATACTGTCTCGTTCGCAGGTGCCTTATGTACGCCTCTGTTGGTATCTGTTCTGGAGTAAACACCCATCACTGCTCCTGAAGGCGGAACGAAATCTGCTTTGGAGGAAGCGCGGTCGAATACCTGAATCCAGGGATGGTACATTGCAGCGTAGGTCGAGTCGATGATGTTTCTGTACTCGATCAGGTCTGTTGTCTTATACATTTCCTTCGGCATATCAAGAACTGCAAATCTGCTCTTGAGGTTCTCGCAGTGTGCTACCAGAGCCACAACTACCTCCGGCATGGTAATTCCGGGAACAGCCATCATGCTGACAACGTTGTTCTCCACGAAGGACTGGATACCGGTACGCTTGCCGGGGCCGTTGTCCTGTCCGATAAAGGTTCCGGGATTTACCTTGGAGATGGTTCCGTCTGTACCGCCTTCCAGTGTGAAGAAGCCGTTCTGGACGCCCTCACCGAGGATTGCTTCAACGGGATTGCCAATCTCTGTCATCGGCTCTACCGAAGCGCTGATCAGTTCGCTGAGTGCAAGTCTGGAGCCGATGTAGTTGCTGGATGCCGTGTTCAGGCTCAGCTCGGTATAGTTCTCCACCTCGTCGTTGTAGCGGACGCTCAGATCGAAGGTTACAAGATACAGCACTGTCTTCGGGATGATAGCTCCATCCACAACATTTCCCTCGAATTTGTTTTCAAAGGTAATGGTCTTATCGTAGATCGATGCAATGCGGTTGTACTCGCCGTTGCATTCCACGATGTCTCCCTCACGGAAGCCCTCGACAGACTTTGCCACATAGCCCTCGCCGGACTCAGCGATCAGCTGGAGCTTGCGCTTTGCAACAGTTGTCAGGGAAATCTGGATTCTGTTGCCCCACTTACCTGCATTTGCAGCTTCCACTGCAAGGATTCCCTTCTTGTTCGATGCAACCTGCGCATCCTCGGGAACGACACGGGAAACGTAACATCTGGTTCCGCCGTTTACGAAGAACTGCTCAACGCTGTTTGCGAGGTAACGGTACTCGCCGTGTGTGAACTCGCTTAAAAAGCCTCCGAACTGCTTGATAAAGCTCTTGAAATTTGTTACTAAAGAAGGTGCGCCGACGGTAGGTCCTTTCTCAGCCAGACCGACAAAGCCTGCGGTGCTGGTTCCTACGCCTTCAATGCTTCGAGGTGAATTATCATACTCCTCTATATACACACCTGGTGAAAAATATTCTGCCATGAATTTTCTCCTTTCCAACATTTAAGTTAAACAATTACTTTGCTCTGCCCCGGATTGGTGACTGCAATGCACCCTCCGTATACACAGGTTCCCTGACACTCATTCGTCAGCACCGGACTCCCCCCTGCCTGAACAGTAACCTTGGTGGGCTTCCATGTTCCCGCGGGTACGAGCGTGCACGGCTGCGGCGTGAGTACTCCCAACGCTGCTGTGGTTGCCGCCTGTACCGCCGGATTTGTCAACGTCGTGCACAGCCCGAACGGCGTAATGCACTGCGTATTGAAATCCATAATGGTTGCCACCGGTTTTCCGTCAATCAACACTTTCTTCTGGGCGCCGGCTGCGATCATGCCCGGCAGAGTTCCGAATGTACACTGGGCAGTTCCTCCTGTTACTACTACCTGTCCCATACCTCCTCCTTTATTTCAGTTGTGTTTCCGGCTGATGAAAATCCACCACCTGAAATTGCGGACTTCCCGAAACAATATATCTGACAAGATATTTCAGATTCGTTTCGTCATCTCTTACCCGCAGCAGGTAATTTCCCTGCGCATCCGTCCTGCCATGGACAATGCGTGCGATCGGTGCATTCTCCCGGAATTCCTCCTGGAGCGGTTCTCTTAGTTTCAGAGATACAGGACTTACGACCTTCTCCACGTCAAACGCTTCAAACGTCATTTTGTCCGCATGAATCAGACCATAGGCGGTCTCCTCCATGCCGGGCCCGTTTGCCTTGAAGAGACTCATGATGCGCTTTCTGGCATCAAAGCTCTTTATCGCGCAATAAGACCGTCCCAATCTGACAGCTTCTATTGCCTCCAGTCCTGAAAGGTGTCCGGTCAGGGAGAGCACTGCCTCCCCTTTTGCTGTGTTCTCTGACGGTATCAGGAACACGTCCTTGATGGGCAGAAAATTATCGAGTTCTCCATAACGGATCTCTGCATGTGCAGCTTCAAAATCGAGCACCTCAACGTCGAGGTCACAATCTTCTCTTCCGGTATTCAGGAATACATAATTTCCGTTTCCTCTCTGAACCGGCTGCACTACCTTGCCATTCCTCCGAAAATGAACATCTCTTTCCGTTACAATCATCCCTGTGGTCGTGTCAATCAACCGTACCAGAAGATCCAATGTATAACGGATTTTGGTCTTTTCCACCTGTTACTCCTTCCCCCTTTCCTCTGATGCAATATGCAGTCCAAAGCTCGCATCCACGACACGAGGTGTGTCGATTACAAGCTCACTGGATAAGAATACGGGTGCCGCCTTATAGAACAGGCTGACCTGATAGGGCTTATTGATCGCCTGCCACACCCTCACCTTTTCCTCCAGACTTATCTTCGCCTGAGACAGTACAATAGGAGGTTCCTGCGTGTCTATCCATGACTGCAGCTGATTTGGAAGAACTGAACTGTTGTCATTGACAATCTGCGCCACTCTTCCGATGATTTTTTGTATATCCGGAGCCTTTAGTCCCATCTGGGAGGATCCGTTGATAAAAACCATATAGTAAAGTCCATATGGTTTAGGCGGCTTGGAAAGCTGTACCCTGCCTTTCTGAATAAAGGGAGGCTGTGAGACAAGTGCCTCCTCCTGTATATCATACAGATAAAGACCGACGATATAGTCAACGTCCTGATCTGCCGGTGAAGAAATCTCTATATTATTCGGTGACGGAATCGGCTCCGGACACATCTTCTGCCGAAGTGTCTTTACGATATAGGAGCTCACATCCGCTATAATAGGATAATCTGCCATTAATCTGCCCCTTTCTCAAGGTCTTCCAAAAGCTGCTGTACGGTGGCATCCATGTCCTCCGTAACGCAGACCGCGTAATTCGTGCCTTCAATATAGATCACGGTACAGCCAAAGTATTTGCTGCCGGCTGTCTCCGGGATATATGCCACATTTCCCTGCAATACAGTCTCCGATGCCATCTGCTCTATCGTACCGTCGGTAAGCCTTACTTCACTGCTTCCCACACTGTAGCGGTAGGTTCTGCCACGACTCGAAAGCACCGCATCCCTTCGGCTTGCACTATATATATATCTGTAGTCCGTCACTCTGCCTATCGTCTGTGCGGAAATGTACTTCTCTGCTCCCGAACCGGAGTATGTGACAAACAGGCTCTTATTTCCATTCTTCATACAGCCTGCGGTCAGCGTCTGTGCCAGTGCTGCCGCCTCCGGGGAGCCCTCGGCTCCAAACAGGCTCAGCGCGCCAAGCGCCGCTGCCTGATCCGCGTCATCCATATCAGCGAAGGCATTCCCCAACGCGCTTTCAAGCAGGGCAAGGAGTTCATCTCCTGTCAATCCGAAGCCGGCTGCAGCATTTCCATTTCCTGAACCGCTTCCGTCACCTGTGCTTCCGCTTCCTGAACCGCTTCCGTCACCTGTGCTTCCGCTTCCTGTTCCGCTTCCTGTTCCGCTTCCGTCACCTGTGCTTCCACTTCCGCTTTCCTGTACCTGCTTCAGCGCAGAGTTCAATGCATTTCTGACAGCGTCCGTGGCATCTGTACCGAGCCCCGAAACCAGATCCTTCAGCGCATCCTCCGCTCCCAACGCCGCCAGTGCATCTACCGCTTCGGCAATGCCGCTCATATCGCCCTCTGCCAGCTTTTTCTTCGCATTATTCTGGATCTTCGCAATGTTTGCAGCCTGTGTCTTTTCCCCAAGCTGTGTCATCGCCTTCGCCCGCTCCACTGCGGAGCCGCTGGCCAACTGGTCGGACAGGCGCTTCTCCTCTGCCGCGATCTCCACATCGATCGCGTCCAGCATCGCGTCATATTTCTTTGCAAGCGCCAGATCGTTCTGGTCTAACGCTGCATCCCTGAGTGTCTGTATGTCCTCCTTATCGCTCTCCAGACCGGAAAGTGTGGAGCGCATGCTGCTGTCACCGTCGATCACACTCTGCGCCAGCTGCTGAAGCTCCAGCAGACAGGCATCTACTCCCGCCTGC
>USGM01000013.1 GCA_900554205.1 uncultured Lachnospiraceae bacterium | reverse complement strand
AACACCCATTGTACCGCCAATCAAATACAGTGTTTTCATACCGAATTTGTTTTATTATAGCACATGTAACCCCCTTCACAATAAAAAAAGAGCAACCGATTTTTCTCGATTACTCTCTGTTCATTACTTCCATGATAATATTATCATCTCTTGTTTGAAAAAGAAAGATACGCGTGGTTAGTCTTTTGTTAGTTTCCCGTTATCATCCAAATAGAACATACCGTTTTCCCCTTAAGCTTACCACTCGTTACATTTCAGGTGCTTACTATAAATCAAGCATTACCGCCTTTTTCCAGTCATTACTTCTCATCAACAATCTGGAAGATGTAGACTTTTAGCTGATAACTTTTATAATTTTCTTCTCATGATCTTTGGTAAATTCACTCAATTTATACGATCGGATTCTCTTATTGACTAATATAGGAATCACAAATCCATTTTTTACCAGTATCGTCAGTCTGTTAATAACTGTTTTATTTGTTACCGACAATTCTCTACTAATTTCAATCGGAGTAAACTCTCCCCGATAGTTTTTCATTAAAAACAATAATAGTTCCTTTTCTTTTCCTTTCAGAAAAGATAGACTTCCTGCAATATTTTCCTCCTCAGAAGCCAACTGTAAGTCACAGACTTTTCCCGAATACAGTTTCACCATTCGCAGAAAATAATTAATCCAGATTTCCGGATGCGGAGGATTCTCTCTTCCGGAATAATACAATGCCGGAAGTCCCATCTGAATGGATTCATAATATTCATCTATATCGTATGCAAAATATTCTTCTAACGATCCGATTCCATTAAATCCGTAGCCGTTCAAGTCCATAATATAACCAGATAACAGTCTTGCCGTTCTGCCATTGCCGTCTTCAAACGGATGTATTGTCACTAATTGATAATGCACCACTGCTGCTACGATCAGAGGGTGATCATCCGTAGTATTTACATACTCCACTAATTCATCCAAAAGTCCCGGAATGTCACAATATTCCGGAGGAATATAATCCGGATTTCCTGTTTTGGAATCATACACTGCAAACAGAACTCCGGGCGGCATAGGTCCTCTGAGACCTATTTTTTCTTTGGACGCCCCCTTTTCCACCAGTTTCTGTACATCTAAAATAAGTTTCTTGGAAAATTTTTCTTTATTCTTTACCTTTTCTTCGAGATAATTCAACGCCAAAAAATAATTCCGGACTTCCTGCTCCGGTTTCAGATAATGCTTTCTTTCATCGCTTTCTATTACTTCGTTCGCCTGTTTTTCCGACAAGGGATTTCCCTCTATCTTGTTCGAGGCATACGACCTTTTTTTCTTTGAATTTTTGCGAAGCTTATTCATAACTGTTTTGGAGAGCTTTACTGACGAAGCTTTATATCTGTTCTGCTCAATTTCTGTAATATATCTTAAAATTTCATTCGTTAAATTAACTCTTATCATATAAAAAAGCCTCCCTTTCAAATATTATTATATCCAAAAAGGAGAGCTTTTTCCATTAATATTTCACTATTTTTTCACTATTTTCCAGTTTCTACTTTTCATCAACAACCTGAAAAATATAGAACTTCAAATAATAGCTCTGGTCTGCCGCCCAGAGAATCGGGTGGTCGCAGGCCTGCGTGCGGAACTCGACCTGACGCAGCCGCTTATGTGCGCCGGTGGCAGCCTCACGGATTGTCTTTGCGAACAGCTCAGGTTCCATGAAGTGAGAGCAGGAGCAGGTGACAAGATAACCGCCGTTGCGAACCAGCTTCAGCCCGCGTACATTGATTTCCCGATAGCCCTTTACGGCATTTTTGACGGAATTTCTGGATTTGGTAAAGGCGGGCGGGTCGAGGATTACAACATCATAGTTTTCCCCTTTTGCCTCCAGCTCGGGAAGCAGTTCAAAGACATCTGCGCACTGGAAGCGGACAGTGTTTTCCAGACCGTTCAGCCGCGCATTTTCCGTTGCCTGATCTACGGCAAGCTGGGAGGCATCGACACCGAGCACATCGCTTGCCCCGGCAATGCCTGCGTTCAGAGCAAAAGAGCCCGTGTGCGTAAAGCAGTCAAGCACCTTCTTGCCCTTACAGATGCGGTGAATGGCGGCACGGTTGTTCTTCTGGTCCAGAAAGAAACCGGTTTTCTGACCGTCCTCCACATCAACAATATATTTCACGCCGTTCTCTGTAATCTCAACTTTAGTGTCAAAAGGCTCTCCGATAAATCCCTTGCTGCGCTCCATGCCTTCCTGCAGCCGCACCTTGGCGTCACTGCGCTCGTAAACGCCGCGGATCGTGATACCGTCCTCCGACATAACCTTTTTCAGAGCATTTACTATGGTCAGCTTCCAGCGGTCGATGCCGAGAGCGAGAGATTCAACAACAAGAACATCAGAGAATTTGTCTACAACAATTCCCGGAAGGAAATCCGCCTCGCCGAAGATAACACGGCAGCTGGAAGTATCGATCGTTTCCTTGCGATAATTCCATGCATCCCGGACGCGCTGCTCCATAAATGCCTCGTCGATGAGCGTGTCCTTTTTGCGTGAGAGCATCCGCACAGTGATTTTGGATTTTGTGTTAATGTAGCCGCAGCCCATGCAATAGCCGTCGAAATCCCGAACCTCGACAATATCTCCGTTGTCAAAGCTTCCCATGATGGAATCTATTTCATTGTCGTACACCCACATGCCGCCAGCCTTGAGGGTGCGCCCCTCGCCTTTTTTTAATGTTACAACTGTCTGGTACATATCTATATCCTCACCTTCTGCCAACAGGATGGCACAGCTCTTACAAGCTCGATTTCTTTCTATTCTAAACTTTTTTCAGCTGACAATCAATCGTATCTTCGGCGTTATGATTTTCTTTTTGTTTAACCCTTGACAATTACATATTTTTCATTTATTATTTTACTGTTGTGAATTACATGAATCGGCGCGTGGCTCAGCTTGGTAGAGCGCTGCGTTCGGGACGCAGAGGTCGCAAGTTCAAATCTTGTCGCGCCGACTATCTATGGAAATCCGTTAAACCCTGACAAATATGGGTTTGACGGATTTCTTCGTCTATATGATATTTCTTTGCTGTGCGCAGGTTGTTTTGCTTTTCAGGAAAATGTATCTGACATAGCAGTCCTCCATGGTACTCTGCCTGTAAGATCAGACCGCCCCCTATTGACAATTTGTCCTTTTCTCATTATAATAAGCGCTACACGATGCACATCGTATGATGCGAATAAAACGTTTGAACATAAGCCTTATCCGTCTTGTGATGGTGATTTGGATAAAATGTACGGTGAGTCTATGAATAAAAATGGATGTTGTGTCTGACTTCGGCGCAAATGTTACGCTGACCGACATCATCGTTTCGAGCCGGAACGGATCAAAATAAAAAGCACAGGGCGCATAGAAAGGAAAGAATGGCATATGAAACAGACAAACTTTGAGATCGTTCGCGCGCAGGCAGAGGATGCCGCCGCGTTATTGGAGTATCTGAAAATTATTGGCGGGGAAACGGATAATCTCAGCTTTGGCCCGGAGGGTGTGCCGCTGGACGTGGAGGCTGAACAATCTTATCTCAATATGCAGGCGCAGTCGCACGATCATATCCAGTTGCTTGCCAAGGTAAACGGGGAGATCATCGGCACCGCCAGCCTCAATCGCAAGCCCAAGCGTATGAGCCACCGCGCGGAATTCGGTATCAGTCTGAAAAAAGCATGGTGGGGCTGCGGTGCGGCTGACGTTCTGGCACAGGGCGTGTTTGCCTTTGCGAGGGAAGCCGGGATAGAACAAGTTAATCTTGAAGTGCGCAGTGACAACAAACGTGCCATTGCGTTGTATGAAAAGCTCGGTTTCCGCAAGCTGTGTACATTTCCCGGCTTTTTCAAAATCAATGGGCAGCTGATTGATTTTGACCTTATGAATCTTGACCTCTGTCCTGCCGCGCAAAGTAACGATTACACAGGAAATAATTAAATGATGACACATGCCCGCCAGACCTTGAAAAATTGAGGTTTGGCGGTTTTTTGCTGTATATTGTATTTGGGGTAAATAAGTGTCATGGCTCATGTGCGAATGGTTTGCATTTTCCCTGTTTCTGTCATAAAATGAAAAGCGGCTAAGCGGAATGAAGAATCATTCCGCCGGAAAGAAAACATAGTAATGGTCGGTCTCCAGAACCTGATAGGAACAGCCTGTGACAGATGTGTCAGAAAGGATCATATGCCGCATGGAGTCTTTGTTGCAGACATAGACGTTATCCGGAGAATATTCCTCCGATTCGTGAAAGTGGTAATTCCGGTAATCAGTAATATAGCCAAGCTCATCGCAGGAAAGGGAGAACTCAGCGGGTGGAACAGGATGGGACAGCATATAAAATTCTCCTACCTCGTCCAGAATGTAAATGTCATTGTTTTTCATGGATTCGGGGAGCAGTGAGACGGCTTCGCTTGCACCGTTATAAATCTGAAAGGTGTAATCCGGTTCCAGAAAATAGTACTCCCGGGCGAAGCAGAAAAAGAAAATACCATATGCACAGCCCAGAACGCCATAAAAGGCAAGGCGGGGAGTTTTTCTTTTCAAAAGCCCGCCAATGCAGAAGATACCGCTGATAACAAGATATGCAAGCGAGGTAAAAATACCATTGATATGGTAATTATACTGACCGCAGAGTAAAAACATAATGACCTCTGAAAGAATCAGGAAAAGAACGGGGATATCAGGAGTAAAGCGACGATCCTTAAGCGCCCGCAGGCTTTGATATAAGCAGAAAATCCCCCCGATCAGGGCAAAAGGGACACTCAGCGGGTACATTGTCCAATAGCGGTCGGAAGAACCATATTTTCCGTCGGAGGTCAGAGGATAACGTAGGGCGCGAAGCTTGCCGGGTAATCCTGCGAGGGAGAAACCGACCTCCTCCGTCCGGTTTGTCACCATTTTGGGGATGGAAAAAAGAGGAGTCACAATAGGCTCCAGATCAAAATAGTTGACGCAGAACACAAGAATCAGCGGAATTGCCATCAGGCAGAGCGGAAATGCCAGACAGAAAAGCTGCTTTAGGCGCAGCAGGCGATTTCCCTTTTGGGCGAACAGGTAGTATAATGCAAATAGAATGCAAAATACTGCGACGACAACCGCGGCGATAATATAGGTATAGAGTGTGATGCCGAAAAGAATGCCAACCAGCAGAAAGCGGATGTACAGCTTCTGCTCCGGCGCAGCTTCCGCTTTCTTAATCAGGCGGATCAGCGCGTACAGCGCGATGGTGAGAGATCCCAGCATGGCATTGCAGTCCAATGCAAAACGGCAGTTGGTAATGAAATACGGGAAAATACCGAGCAGAGCCAGCCCGGCGAAGAAGCCCTTGTCTCCCCAGCGCTCCCTGATTAGAAGTGATCCGAAGAGCACAGCAAGGATGCCCGTGATCACACCGGGAAGCCGAAGCGTATAAATGTTCAATCCGAACAATTTTACAAGCAGAGCGCAGAAGTAAGTATAAAATGCACTTTGCTCGCCGTAAAAATTGGACGGACAGACAGGCATGAAGTTGCCGTAACGATCTGTTCCGAAATTAGCGATTGACCATGCATTCAGCCCAAGACCGGCCTCGTCAATGTGCATTCCCAGCGGAACGGTGGAAATGCGGTAGATTCTGAGAAGGATAGCGAAAAGGAACAATGCCCCAAATAACAGGGAACGCGATTTTTTTGTCATAATTACCTCCATACCGGAGCCGGCGGTTATTTTGTTTCCATTATATATCACACCGCTTTTTTCGCGCAACAGACAAATCAATTACATGTTTAAGAAAGGGAAATGAATTGGAACAGAAAACAGTGAAGAAAAAGCATATCGGTCTCAGAATTTTTCTGGTTATTCTGACAATACTTGTCGTTACAATCGTCGTATTGGCGATCCGGTTCTACCCGGTCTATCAGGCAGCGGCATTTCTGGAAAGGAATCTGACGCTGGATCACATGGAATATTCCATGCAGGCAGAGATCAACCGGGACGAGCTGGAGGAGAAGCAGGTGAAGCTGCTGGATGGGCTTGCGTCGATAACAGGTACGGAGACGGATGCGATATACCGCCTGAAAATAGAGGGCAGTGTGGACGGCGACATCATCCATGCGCGCATCTATCCTGATGGGCAGACTTCTCCGCTGGTCGAGCTGTATCTGAGTGATGACACAGATGTCGTAAACGGGGCTATCCTCTATAATGCGGTACGGGAGAACTATTGTGGGCAGAATCCGCTGCTCTCTTATCTGGTCCCGGTGTGGAGCGATCATGAATTTGTGACACTTGAACAGGTGGAACAGATGCTGGAGGTGGATCTGGGCACTGTCAGGGATTTCAAGCTGCCGTTCAGAGATACAAAGCCGTCCCTGAAAATGTGTTTTGCGGCCTTGGCTGTCATGCAGAGAGAGAGCACAGCGGGGGCGGACAGGTTTTATATGAAGCTCTCGGGGCTTGACCTTGTGCTGCGGTTAAATGAGACAGATTCTGCGGTGGAAGCGAAGCTCGGTCTGGAGAAGCCGGCGGAACTGCTGAAAAAATATGCTGATAAGCTCTCTCTGCTGGGCGTCAGTTTCAATGGTGATAGAATGCGCATTTTTGATACGGTTTCCGCAACGGTCAGGATGGAAAAGGACGGAACGGCATTGCAGATACCGGAGAATGTCATCAGCCAGAACACGGTGGATATTATCAGCAGTCTGAGGGCAGTCGTGCAGGAGATTTCCGGCAAATAATGTGGAGCGGCGCCCCGCTTGCTGTAACTGCTGTAAAAAGAATAAAATTTACTTGACAAGCAGCCTCTCAGTCAGTAATATAAGAGTCCAGATGCAGATGCAACTCATTTGCAACTAGACTCTTATATTTTAGTGTTGTCGGGGAGGAAATATGGTAGACGTAATACTGGATACATTATTAGACGTTGTCAAATTGCTGCCGTTTCTGTTTTTGACTTATATTGTGATGGAGTATCTGGAGCATAAGACAGGTGACAAAACAGCGGCGCTGGTGAAGAAGGCCGGAAAATTCGGTCCGGTGATCGGAGGCATTCTGGGAATTGTTCCGCAGTGCGGATTTTCGGCGGCGGCATCGAACCTCTATGCCGGGAGAGTCATTACTCTCGGCACGCTCATGGCGATATACCTTTCCACATCGGACGAGATGCTGCCGATCCTGATCTCGGAGCAGGCACCGATAGGGACGATTCTGAAAATATTGCTCGGCAAGGCGGCAATCGGTATTGCTGCGGGTCTGGTGATTGACTTATTGATGCGCGGCAAAAATGAGAATGATCACGAGCATATACACGATATGTGTGAGCAGGAGCACTGTCACTGTGAGAAAGGAATTGTCCGCTCGGCACTCTCACATACTTTGCAGATTTCCCTGTTTATTCTGGTGATTACCTTTGCGCTGAATCTCATTCTGTTCTTTGTCGGTGAGGATGCGCTTGCGGGGCTCATCCAGAACAGGCGGTTCCTCGGTCCTCTTCTGGCGGGACTTGTGGGCCTGATTCCGAACTGTGCCGGCTCTGTGGTCATCACCCAGCTTTATCTGGAGAAAATTATCGGTATCGGGGCGGCATTTGCGGGACTGCTTACAGGAAGCGGTGTCGGTCTGCTGGTATTGTTCCGCGTCAACCATGACAGAAAAGAGAATCTGAAGATTCTGGGACTTTTATATGTGATTGGTGTTGTGGCAGGTATTGTGATGGAATTTCTTTTTTGAGTTTTTCTGAAAAACACGGAGGCATGTAGATGGATAAGCTCGCAAAGCTGTCTGCCCGCGGGGCGGCATATACCGGTCTCGGTGAGCCGGAGTATCCGCAGGGGATAAAGTGGACAAAGCAGCGTAAAAGTGTATATAAGATATTGTGGAGTGCGGCGGAGCCGGTCAGCGCGGCGCAGATTTATCAGCTTGCGTGCCGGGATATGCAGGGTGAAGAGTATGCGCCTTCGACTATTTACCGTATTCTTTCTGCATTTGAGGAGCGGGGACTTGTGGAGAAGACCGTCTGGATGGGAGACGATACGGCGGTCTACGCGTTGAACAGAGGCGGACACACGCATTACGCGGTCTGCCTCGACTGCCATAAGAGAATCCCGCTGCAAAGCTGTCCGTTCACGCATATTCATGTGGGAAAAGAAACCGGTGACTTTACGATCACCGGTCATAAGCTGGAGCTATACGGTTATTGCGCGGACTGTCAGCGCGCAAGGCAGAAAAGGGAGCAGGTCAGCAGGACTCGTTCTTGATCAGCTGCGTCTGGAAGGTGATGTGCTGATGCTGGCGGTCACCGCTGATCAGACCGAGAAGCAGGTCATAGACATAGTTGATCAGCTCCGACATCGGCTGGGCAAAGGTGGTGATGCTTGGCACACAATAGCTCATAATCTCTATGCCGTCGCAACCGATGATCTCAATATCCTTGCCGGGAATCTTTCCGGCATCGTGGATAGCACGGATTGCCGCAGGTGCAATGATGTCCGCTACACAGCAGACCGCCGTAGTCTCCGGGTGTACTGCGAGATGCTTTTTCAGCGCCTCGTAAGCCCTCGGAAAGATATAGTCCGTCTCGAGGAAGAAGGAGAGATTCTCATTCAGACCCTGTTCACACAGCGCCGCCCGGTACCCTCTGGCACGCAGTCCGTACACGCTGTTGTCTGCGGCGGAGGAAATCATGGTTGCAATGTGCGTGTGCCCCTTTGAGATCAGATAATTCATCTGGGCATAGGCGGTTTCAAAGTGATTGACCTGTATGCTGGAATAGGTAGTCTGCTCGATCTGGGCGGGCAGCACCGTATTGACAAATATGGTAGGGCAGGAAAGCGTGTCGAACAGCTTCTGCTCGATCGGCTCAAAGTTCCCGCCGATATAGATCAGACCGCAAAGGTTGTGCCTGTCTATATAGGAGAGAAGCTCCTGAAACTTTTCGTGCTTGTCCTGAACGAAATAGTTATCATTAAAAAACATGATCGTATAGTCGGCATTATGCAGTCTGCGGGACAGTTCTTCCTGCAGGGAGCTGTATAAGGAATTGTACACACCCTCTACGACAAGTCCGATCTGCGAAGGAGCGCTGGCAGCCTTTGACTTTGCATTCTGGTGAGGGGAGTACTGATATTCTTCTATAATATGCAGCACATGCTGCCTCGTCGCGTCGCTGATGTCGGGATAGTTGTTCAACACCTTGGAGACAGTACCGGGAGTGACGTTTGCTATTCTTGCAATATCTCTGATATTCATGGGTTCCCTCGCATTTTCTGTATTTATAAAATTATTTTTTCAAGCGGTGTGATTCCGTATTCCTTCAGACAGGCATAGGCATTGTCCGTGGCATCATCCCATACCTGGGAAGGATTATGGCAGTCCGAGCCGACAATGACGCGGATGTCCGTTTCGGCAACCTTTGTCCAGAATGCCCTGTGCGGGTACATATAGCGGTCGCCGTCCGGATAGGAGTGGATGCCACGCCGGAAGCCGTTGGCATTAAATTCCAGCATGGTGCCGGTCGTCAGGGCGGCATCGATGATGATCTCCGTGGCTCTGATACAGTTGGCATCCCACGCAAATTTGTTCATGGAAAAGATGTCGGGATGGGCGACTGCTTTAAAAAATCCGGTTTTCATGGCATCGGCGACGGCACAGGCATAATCGATATAGGTGAGAGTGTCTGTTGCCTGCGTGATGTTGCGTATGCCGCCCGGCCGCTCGTGGTAAAAATGCTCGCCGAGCAGGAGATAGTCCAGCCCTTTTTCTGTCAGAAGCTGTTCGTAATAATCGCAGTATTCAGGTAAATATTCGATTTCCAGACCTTTGTACAGAATTATATCAGCAGAGTATCTGGCAGTCAATGTGTCGATCGAGCGTAGATATTCCTCCAGTTCCGAATAAGGCATTCTCAGACCGAAGTCGTGATCGGGGAAGGGAGCGTGATCGGAAAAGCCGAGCACACTCAAGCCCCCGGTGACGGCGGCGCGGATATAATCCTCCTCAGTGCCCTGAGCGTGCAGGCAGCGCTGCGTATGCGTGTGATAATTTGTTCTCATATGTTTTCTCCGTTTCTTGAAACATGAAACTATATTCATATTCTTTTATTAGCAATACTCCGAAACACTTACCGAAACATGTTTCGTACAATATAATAACATTGCACAAACAATAATGCAATATAAAAAATAATTTGTTGAAAATTCCAAATATATGTTGACATGTCAGGGAAACAATGATAATATTTGCTCAACAAGAGCGAAACAGCATCTTGGGTGTTTCGGAGTGCACGCCGATAACACGAAAACGGAAATGATACGATTTTCAAAAGGAGAAGGAATTATGAAGAGGAAAGTATTGGCAGTTACAATGGCGGCTGCAATGGTGCTTGGTATGGCAGGCTGCGGAAACAGCGGAAGCGGAGCATCCACTGGCGCTGCGAATGACAATGTAAATGAGAGTGTGGGCACGGTTTCAACGGCACAGAATGAACAGTCTGAAAGCTCAAAGGAAGAGACGGTGGAGCCGGTCGATGTCAGCCTGACGGTGTGGAGCCCTTCGGAGGATCAGGATCCAGAGGTCGGGGCATGGCTGGTGAAAATGTGCGACCAGTTCAATGAGCTTCACCCTGAGTGGAACATCACCTTCGAGTACGGAGTATGTACCGAGTCCAGTGCGAAGAAGGAGGTTCCGAAGGATATGGAGGCTGCGGCGGACGTGTTTATCTACGGTTCGACCGGCATCGAAAACCTCTGCTCTGAGAACTGTCTGACAGAGCTGGGCGGCAAGTATCTGGAGGAGGTGAAGGCAAATTCGCCGGAGTCTCTGGTGGACTGTCTTACCTATGACGGCGGCGTATACGGAGTTCCGATTACAACGGATACTTATTTTATGTATTATGACAAGAGCGTCTTCACGGACGAGGATGTGAAGTCCATGGAGAAGATGCTGGAAAAGGGTAAGGTTGCCTGCCCGATCACGAATGGTTACTATCTGGCATGCTTCTATCTTGCGAATGGCTGTACCTTCTTCACGGATGAGAACGGCAATTTCAGCAGAGAGGCAGGAATTAAGCTGGATGGCGACAACGCAGTGGCTGTGACGGACTATCTTGTTGACCTTGTTGCAAATGAGAACTTTGTGAATGCGGAGCCCGCAGATGCTATTGCCATGATGAGAGAGGGCTCTGTGAACGCTTATTTCTGCGGCAGCTGGCAGGCAGCGCAGACAGAGGAGATTCTGGGAGACAACTATGGGGTTGCGATTGTTCCCAGCATTAGTTTAAACGGCAAGGATACACAGCTTCGTCCGTTCACCTCCGCAAAGGCGGTTGGCGTAAAGTCAACGACAAAGTACCCTGAGGTCGCACTGAACCTTGCGCTGTATCTGGGAAGCCATGATGCACAGAAGGCACATTACGAGCTGAGAGGATATGTGCCTTGTAATACAAAGCTCACGGCAGAGCTGTCCGATTCCATCATCTGCAAGGTGGATTCAGAGACGGTCAGCGAGGTCGCAGTGCCGAGAGCGGCATTTATGGAGATGTCTTACTACTGGACGCCCGCCGAGAGCTTCGGCACGGAGATCAGGGACGGCGTTGTGACACATGCGAATGCGGCAGAGAAGACGGCTGCTTTCAATACGTCCGCAAATAGTTCCGGTGTTGAATAAATGGGGAATAATCGATAAGAGGCTGATGTCTATGGGAAAAGCAAAGAACACAAAAGCACAAAATAAATATGGGCTTGTACAGGCGCTGAAAAGCGGGTCTCCGCTGGTCTACCTGTCCGCAGTTATCTGCGGACTGGGCAGCGCCGTCCGGGGACAGCTGATAAAGGGAATCCTTTATCTGGCGGCAGAGGTATTTGTTGTCCTGTATATGATAAGGAACGGTCTGTACAACTTGGAAAAGCTGGTTACGCTCGGGGATGTGGCGCAGCAGAAGGTCTGGAACGAGGCGAAAAGCCTGTATGAGTATACGGACGGAGACAGATCGCTGGTTATTCTCCTCTACGGAATCATCACGGTTGCTGTATTGGTTTTTGGCATAGTGATTATGTGCTGTTCGATGAAGAGCGCATACCGTGCGGAAACGCTGTATAAGGAAGGAAAGCCGGTTCCGTCCTTCCGCGAGGAGGTCAGGGAGCTTTTCAACAACAATCTGCACAAGACGCTGCTGTCGTTCCCGATCGCCGGTGTGCTGGCATTTACCGTGCTGCCGCTGATCTTTATGATGAGTATGGCATTTACCAATTACAGCGTCACGGATAATAAGCTGGTGCTCTTTGACTGGGTCGGGCTGAAAAACTTTAAGCGTATGCTGAGCATGGGCGGCAGTCTTGGAAAGACCTTCTGGCCTGTTCTGGGATGGACGCTTGTGTGGGCGGTTCTCGCAACCTTTTCCAATTACATATTCGGAATGCTTCTGTCCCTGTTCATCAACTGGAAAGAAATCAGAGGGAAAAAGTTCTGGAGGTTTTGCTTTGTACTGACAGTTGCGGTGCCGCATTTCGTCACCCTGCTGATTATCAGGCAGATGCTTCAGCCGGAGGGCGCAGTCAATGTACTGCTGCGTAACATGGGGCTTCTCGGCGCGAAGGAATCTCTGCCCTTCTTTACAAATACTATGTGGGCGCGTGTGACGGTCGTTCTGATCAACATATGGGTCGGCGTTCCGTACGCACTCTTGCAGATCACCGGCATTTTGCAGAACATTCCGCAGGAGCTGTATGATTCCGCGAGAGTGGACGGAGCGGGGCCGGTCATGACCTTCCGTAAGATCACGCTGCCGTACATGTTGTTCGTGACGACACCGTATCTGATCACAACCTTTACGGGCAACGTCAACAACTTTAATGTTATTTTCCTGACCTCCTGCGGTGCGCCGCGTCCAGTGGAATCCACAGCGGGAAAGACGGATCTGCTGGTCACATGGCTGTATAAGCTGACGATCGATAACCAGTTTTACGATGTCGGCGCTGTCGTGGGTATCATGACATTTATCACGCTGAGCATCGTCTCGCTGCTGACCTTCCGCCATAGCGGCTCCTACAAGAATGAGGAGGGCTTCCGATGAAAAAGAGAAAAAGACCTTTGAAGAAGAGAATCCTCGTTGTGTTGGCACATATTGTTCTGGCTGCGCTCGCCTTCGTCTGGCTGATCCCGCTGTTCTGGGTGCTGCTCACAAGCTTTCGCGGGACAAAGGGTTCCTACAGCTCGACATTTTTCCCGACCAGTTATACATGGGATAATTATGTCAAGCTGTTCACAGACTTCTCTGTGTTTAACTTTCCGCAGATGATGCTGAACACGCTGATTGTGGCAGTCGTGAGCTGCCTGATCTCTACCTTTTTCGTCGTGTCGGTTGCGTATACGCTGTCGAGGCTGCGGTTCCGGTCGAGAAAGACGCTGATGAATGCCGCGATGATTATACACCTCTTTCCGGGCTTCATGTCCATGATTGCAGTGTACTATATCATAAAGATGCTCGGCTGGACGGGCGGTCCTATGCTGCGTGTCGCCATGGTGGCGGTATATGCCGGCGGAGCGGGTGTCGGCTATCATGTGGCGAAGGGCTTTTTCGATACCATACCGATCGCGCTGGACGAAGCGGCGCTGATAGACGGTGCGACAAGATGGCATGTGCTGACAAAGATCATTATGCCGCTCTCCAAACCGATCGTTGTGTATACGCTGCTGACATCCTTTGCGGGGCCGTTTAAGGATTTCATGCTCGCCAAGGTGCTCTGCGGGCCGAACAAGGACTATTACACGGTTGCGGTGGGTATGTACCAGATGCTTGACAGGGAATACATAGACCAGTGGTTCTGCAGCTTTGCGGCGGCAGCGGTGGTTATTTCCATACCGATAGCGACGCTGTTCATGTGCACACAGAAATATTACGCGGAGGGCGTCAGCGGTGCGGTGAAGGGATAGTCGGTTTGACCGTCAGAAGGGTTCGGTATAGCAAATTTCATAAATTGTAGCTGGCGGTTTTACGCCCAAAACCGCCAGTTTACGGTATTTTTGAAATTTTTTAAAAAAATTTGAAAAAAGGTATTGCATTTTTCAAAAGCATGTACTATAATAACTCTTGCGTTGTGAGGGAAACAAAGCAAATGCACCGCTAGCTCAGTTGGTAGAGCACCTGACTCTTAATCAGGGTGTCCAGGGTTCGAGCCCCTGGCGGTGCACTTAGAAGTCCTAGGCTTGCTAATAGACGAGTTTGGGGCTTTTTTTTGTACAAAAAAGGAATTTATTATCCGGCAAACGGTGATATGGGAAGAGGAATCAGTAATGAATACACGGTCTGAAATGACAAAGAAAATTTTTAAGCTGACGCTGCCGATTGTGGTGCAGAATCTGCTGAGTGCGGCGGTGAGCTCCGCCGACGTTATTATGCTGAACTATGTGAGCCAGTCGGCGATTTCGGCGGTATCTCTGGCGACGCAGTACACTAATATACTTTTCATGGTCTTTTATGGGCTGGGAACGGGCGCAACCATGCTGTGCGCACAATATTATGGAAAAAAGGATTTTCAGGCAATCCGAGCCGTTGAGGGAATAGCGCTCCGCTTTTCGATGGGCTTTTCGCTGCTGTTCGCCATCCTTGCGCTTGGCTGTCCGGAGCTGCTTATGAAGCTTTTTACAAAGGACGCGGAGCTGATCGCCTACGGCGCTTCTTATCTCAGGGTGCTGAGCGTTGCCTATCTTTGCTGGGGCATAACGGAGGTTTACCTTTCTATTTTAAGGAGCATCGGAAGGGTAAAGATCAGCATGGCATTGAATATGCTGGCATTTGTACTCAATATCTTTTTAAATGCGGTATTCATTTTCGGACTTTTTGGCATGCCGAAGCTGGGGGTTCTGGGCGTTGCGATTGCAACCTCTGCATCCCGTCTGATCGAATTGCTGGCGTGCATCGTCGTTTCGCTGCGGAGCAAGGACGTCCGCCTGAATCCCGCATACATATTCCTGCGCAATAAGGTGCTTTTTGCAGATTTTGTCAAGCTGTCGCTGCCTGCGCTTGCGAATGATATTGTATGGGGAACAGCGTTCTCCATGTATTCCGTGATTCTCGGGCATCTCGGAAATGACGCGGTGGCGGCAAATTCCATCGTGACAGTGGTGCGCAGCTTTGGAACCACGCTCTGCTTCGGCGTTGCCAGCGGCAGCGGTATTCTGCTGGGCAATATCATGGGTGAGGGGAAGATGGAGGAAGCAAGGAAATGCGTGAAAAGTGCAATAAAGCTGACCGTTGTGAGCGGCGCAATCGGAGGCATCCTCATTCTCTGCGCGACACCGTTTGTCCTGCGTTTTGTCGACCTGACGGACACAGCCATGCACTATCTGAAATATATGCTGCTGATTAATTCTTATTATGTCATGGGTGCCGCAGTGAATACGACCTTGATCGCGGGCGTTTTCCGCGCGGGCGGAGACAGCCGCTTCGGCTTCATCTGCGATACGATAGATATGTGGGGTTATGCCGTGCCGCTTGGATTTTTCGCAGCGTTTGTCCTGAAGCTTCCTGTGCTCTGGGTGTACTTCCTGCTCTGTACGGACGAATTTGTGAAATGGCCGTGGGTTATCCGGCGGTATAAGAGTGAGAAATGGTTGAAGAATATTACGAGGGATAATATAATGGACGCAGAGGTAAACAGTAAAACCAATGCATAGGAGTGACAGACATGAGATTTACGGCGACGGAAGACAAGGTAAGGGTTACGGGAAGAACATTGTTTGTGGATGGGGTCAGGTATCTCGGATTTTCCGGGACAAGCATCACCTTTACCTTTGTCGGCAGAAAGGCGGCGGCTTCGATCTGGAGCAATGCCAATGAATGGGGTGAGGACAACGACGACCTCAGAGGACGTATTGCGGTTTATGTCAATGATGAGGAGGAGCCGAGGAAGCGCATCTGCCTGAACCGTGAGGAGGATGTCTATTCGTTATATGAGAGCGACCGCGAGGAGCAGGTCACAATCCGGCTTGTGAAATATTCCGAGGCGGCTTTCGGCAAATGCGGCATCCGTTTTGTCGAGATTGATACGGACAGGCTCATGGCGCCTCCTGCACACGCTGACAGAAGGATAGAGATTGTCGGTGATTCCATCACCTGCGGCTACGGTGTGGAGGCGGAGGATGAATTGCAGCCGTTCCGCACGCTGACGGAGAATCCGGCAAAGTCTTATTCCCTGCTGACAGCAAAGCTTTTGCGGGCGGAGGCGAGTCTGGTCTCATGGAGCGGAAACGGGATTATCTCCGGGTATGTCGAGGAGACGGCGACAGCGCCCTCCGACAAGTGGCTCATGCCGGAGGTTTACCGGTATACCGATATTTCTGGTTCGGAGAAGCTTTTCGGGGAGGATGAGTCGAAATGGGAAAAATGGGATTTCAGCCGTTTTATTCCCGATGCTATTTTAATTAACCTCGGTACGAATGACTGTAGCTGGTGCAAGGATATACAGGAGCGCAAGGATCAGTATAAAGCAAAGTATATGGAGTTTCTGAAATACATCCGTGAAAAGAATCCGTCGGCACAGATTTTCTGTATGCTGGGAACAATGGATCAGAGGGTGCTGAAAGAGCTCGGAGAGGCTGTGGAGGGCTTCCGGGAGGCACAGGGTGATGCAAGGGTTCATTTCCTGCCGCTGCCGGCGCAGAATGCGGAGGACGGATATGGTGCGGACTGGCATCCCAGCGCCCTGACGCAGAGAAAGACAGCTGAAATTGTTGCTGCCAAGGTTGGCAGTGTTATGGGTTGGGAGTAAAATTTTGAAAAGGGGAGGTTGTGCGGAATGAAAAGCAAGGTATTACAATCAGATATTCAGAGAGATGAGTGCATGCTGACAGGGAAATTCGGCGGCAGAGGATATGACTGGTGGTGGCATTCTTTCACGGGCTACAGCAGAGAGACGGGCAAGGAAAAGTCTTTCTTCATTGCCTTTTTCCTGTGCAACCCGGACAGGGGCGAGCGTAAGCCCGTTTTTAAACCGCGTCCGTCTTATCTCATGGTGAAGGCAGGTGCGTGGGGCAAGGACGGCGCGCAGCTGCACAGATTCTTCGGCTGGGACGAGCTGACGTTGAAGGGGAAAGCACCTTTCGCGGTGGCAGCGGAGGACTGCTATCTGTCTGAGACGGCGACCAAGGGACGTATCAATGTGTCCGCTGAGGACGCGGAGGCGCACCCGGAATATATGTGCCAGTCCGGCAGAATGTCGTGGAAGCTCAAGATCGAGAAAAAGATTCCGTTTAATGTCGGCTACGGCGCGGGAAAGCTGTTTCGGGAGCTAAAGGCGTTCCAGATGTACTGGCATGCGGAGGGCATGAAGACCCTGTACAGCGGCACGGTGACATGGAACGGAGAGGTATATGACGTAAAACCGGAAAACTGTTGGGGTTATGCGGATAAAAACTGGGGCAGCGACTTCACGATGCCGTGGGTGTGGTTGTCCTCGAATCATATGGTGAGCAGACTGACCGGAAAGAAGCTGACGAACAGCGCCTTTGACATCGGCGGTGGAAGACCGGTCGTATTCGGCATTCCCATGGAGCGGAAGCTGCTGGGGGCATTCTGCTATGAGGGACAGGGCTATGAGTTTAACTTTTCAAAGTTCTGGATGCTCCCTAAGACAAGATTTGAATGCATTGAGACACCGGATCAGCTCATCTGGCGTGTGAAGCAGGAGACGCTGAAAGCGGTGCTGTTCGTGGAAGTCCGGTGCAAAAAGAGCGAGATGCTGTTCATGAATTATGAGAACCCGGACGGCATTATGCGCCATAAGAGGCTCTGGAACGGCGGCACAGGTACAGGCCGTGTGAGACTGTACAAAAAAGAGGGAATCTACCGCAAACTGATCGATGACATCAGTGTCAGAAACGTCGGCTGCGAGATGGGAGCAGAGGAAGAGACGGAGCAGTAAGAAAGTAGAGTGATGAAGAATGGCAGCAGGCGGAGAAATTTTGGTCATTGCGGACAATAATCCCAATGGCCTTGGCGTATTTTTGCTGATTGCACTCGTGACCTATATTATAGTCAATATTGTGATCATAATCATAGACAAGCGCCGGATGAAAAGACTTGAGAAAATCAAAGAGCTGATTGAAAAAGGCTGTCAATGAAGTCTTTGCGGAGAGCTATCGGCGGAGCTTTGGAAAAATGGCTGAACGGATGGGAATCTTGCCGAGATACTTGCCGGTGATGGCGTCTATCGGGATATAGGGATTTTTAAAATATCTTGAATCGATAGATATTTCCCGGCTGTCTCCCATGACAAATACACAGCCCTCCGGCACTTCAAAGGTTCGGCTTGAGTTTGTTTCGATTCCATCAGCCAAATAAGCACTTTCATCACATTGCAATCCGTTAATAAACACTTTTCCGCCATGAAATTCGATATGATCGCCAGCAATGCCAATGACACGTTTGCCCAAATCCATATTGTATTCATCGCTGTGGAACAGAATAATGTCGCCACGCTGGATATCTCGGAACACATAGGCGAGGCGGTTGTATATCACAACATCCCCGGTCATAAGGGCAGGTTCCATTGACCCGGAGGCAACGATTGTATTCGCTGTTGCAAATCGCATAAATAAACCAAGAAGTATTACGGTGACTGCAATATAGATCCAGTATGCAATCCAGATTATCTGAGTTCTTTTTCTTAAAATTTTGGACCCTACAGGTGCGTACTGCGGGGTATTTGTCTTTTCCTTGTTCATTTCACTCCTGTTTAGGAGCGTACTGAGTACGCTCCTAGCTGTTATGAAAATAACTTTCTTATTGATAAGAAAGTATTTGACGAGAAAGAATTATTGTAGTATTATATACACAAGAAGGGAAAGCCAGAGAAGCGGCCCACCCTCGAATGGTGCTTAACGCTTTACAGCGTCAGCCGTCACATGTTGCGGATGTGGCGGCTATTTTCTTTTCCCATGAAAGATTGCGTAACACAATCCAATCAGGGTGCAAATGAACATTCCAATCTGAATTAAATCAGAGTATGTAACATACATAAGCATCGCCCTCCTTTCTGTATCTGGAGGGTTAGGTCTACGCTTCGCTCCGGTCGTTGCTAAACAAGCCCCACCGGGGCTTAGCAACCCTCCGAAAAGGAGGGTAAGCCGCCTGGCTCTCTGGTTTCCCATAACAAAAGACTATCATAGATGATATAGAAATGCAAGACTTTTATATACAAAAAATATGATGACGAAAAGAGAATAATAAAAACCGGCAACGAGAATCGCCCTAGGAAAACTTGTCTATAGAGATATATCAGAAACCCGAGTTCAAATGCAATATACATATAAATCACAACAAGATCAAAAAGCAAAGAAAGAGGGGTTTTATGAAAATGAGAGTATTGAAGAAAAGAAAAGGGTTACTCGGAATAGTCGCAATACTGGTTCTGGTATTTTGGAGTTCTTTTAATTTGAGAAGTGCTTTTTCTTGGAGTGAAGAAGAAAATGCACAAATGAATGAACTTCGTAAGCAGGGATATTCTAATCAGGAAATCGTAGAAATTATCGGTCAGGAATTTGGAACAACTGTTAATTCCGATACAGTATCCTTACCTCCAAACGAGAATGCACCATCAACCCATACCCACACATGGGTCACCACGGTAACAAAGGAAGCTACCTGTACGGAACAGGGAGAACAGACCTCCACCTGTTCCGAGTGCGGAGAAACTAAGGTTAAAGCGACTCCGAAGGCAGAACATACCTATACCGTGGCATCTACGCCCGGTACCTGCCTTGAGGCAGCAAAGGAAGTATATACCTGTGCAGTTTGTGGTCATTCCTACACGGAAAAAGGGAAAAAGGGAGAGCATGACTACCAGCTCACCCATGCAGAGTCCGGTACCTGCCAGACACCGACTAAGAAGACCTATACTTGCTCTGTCTGTGGTGATTCTTACGTTGAAGAAGGAGAACTGGGGGAACATGATTACCAGCTGATCTCAGAATCAGTGCATGACGCATGTACCGAAAGCGGAGAAGTTGTTTATACATGCTCTGTCTGCGGTGACACCTATACAGAAACAGTTGAACCACTGGGACATGAACTGGAAACCACAAAAACGATGCTGCAGAAAGCTACCTGTACAGAAGATGGCAGAAGAGCATATCTCTGTTCCAGATGCGGTGCGGAAGTTGATCCTGAAGTAATTCCGGCAACCGGACATAACCCGCAGTATGAAGTAATAAAGGAAGCTGGGCTGTTTACAAAGGGAGACGCGCATACACTTTGCACTGTCTGCGGTGAGGTTCTTTCCGCAGAAGTTCTCCCCGGGGTCATTCCTCTCTGGGCGGTTATCGCCGGAGTAGTCGGAGTTTGTGCCGTTGGTGGAATTATAATTGTTTTGGTAATAAAAAAGCAAAAGTAACGTAAAAGTAATACATAAATGGTTTATGACAAAGGATAAGAAAGAGTTTGACTCTATATCTGGGGAGTAAGTCGAATCAATTAAAAAAGAAAGGGGCAGGCCTTATGTATTGCAGAAATTGTGGGACGAAGCTTCCTGATGGTGAGGTGGTTTGTCCAAACTGCGGAACGTCCGATCGGGATTCCTATATGTATGATATTTTACCGGAAATTAATGATGAGCTATGTCAGATTCCTAAGGATACTATTGCAAAGACAATAGGAATCATACTTGCAGTAGTGGCTGCGGCGGTATGGCTTGTCTTTTTTGCCTAAAGGCATTTTTACGAGCGTATTCAGTACGCTGGAATCGGGAGGATGAACGATGACACCTATATTTGATACACATGCACATTATGATGACGAGGCATTCGACGAGGATCGGGATGCTCTCCTGACTGAGCTGCCGGAAAATGGAATTGCGCGGGTCGTAAACGTTGGCGCGAGCCTTGCATCCTGCGGACGGACGATAGAAATTATGAACAGATATGACTATATCTACGGCGCGATCGGAGTCCATCCCAGCGAGACGGCGGAACTGAATGACGAGGTCTTTGAATGGTTGCGACAGCAGTGTCAGCTGGAAAAATGTGTGGCAGTCGGCGAAATCGGGCTGGACTATTATTGGGATGAACCGGACAGAGAGCTTCAGAAGGAATGGTTCCGCAGGCAGTTAAACCTGGCGAGGGAGCTTGCTAAGCCTGTTATCATCCATTCCAGAGACGCGGCAAAGGACACGGTGGATCTCATGACGGAGGAACATGCGGAGGAGATCGGCGGTGTCATTCACTGCTATTCCTATACAAAAGAAACAGCCGAGGTTTTCCTGAAAATGGGATTCTATTTTGGAATCGGCGGTGTTTTGACCTTCAAAAATGCAAAGAAGCTGAAGGAGGCGGTGGCATATATTCCGCTGGACAGGATTGTGCTGGAGACAGACTGCCCCTATCTGGCACCGGAGCCGAACCGGGGAAAGCGCAACAGTTCGCTGAACATTCCATATGTGGTAAAGGCGCTTGCGGAGATCAAGGGTGTGGAGGAAGAGACAGTAAGGAAAGCCGCATGGGAGAACGCGCATAAGCTGTACCGCCTGTAGAACAAATGATATTGTGACGGATAATTGAAAGGAGACCTGAAGATGAAAAAATTTCTTTTCGGAAAAGACTGGGTTCTTCCGGCCCTTGCGGTTGTGGGTTTCTATCTTCTGCTGGCAGCAGTGGGGATAGGTTGTCCGATCAAATTTGTCACCGGAATATCCTGTGCGGGCTGTGGCATGACGCGCGCGTGGCTTGCATTGCTGCGGCTGGATCTGCGGACGGCCTTTGAGTATCATCCGCTTTTCTGGCTGCCCCCTGTTGCTCTCATCATCTTTGCATTTAAAGGGAAAATACCCCCCAAAATGTATAAACTTTTACTGTTTACAATAGTGCTGTTGTTTGGTATAGTATATTTGTATCGAATGATCGGTGGTGATCAAATTGTAATTTTTGAGCCGAAAAAAGGAATATTTTTTCGCATTACCGAATTTATTTATAACAGGAGGAGATAGTATGTTTTGCAGTAATTGTGGACAGGAGGCACCCGAAGGTGCAAAGAATTGTCCGAACTGTGGCGCACCGCTTGAAGGGGGCGACAAGCTGGACAATCTGACAAAGGATGTAAAGAATGCATTTGACAACGCAGAAAAAGAGCTTGGAAGCGCAGTGCAGGATATTCATCAGACAATTTCAAATGCAGGAGCACCGTATGCCGGAGAAAAGCTTCAGACTGACAGAGGACTTCTTGCATACATAGTTCTGACGATCATTACCTGTGGAATTTACTCCTATTATTTCATCTACAAGATGGCGCATGATGTCAATATTGCCTGCGAAGGTGATGGAGAGAGCACAGGTGGTCTGGTAAAGTTCATTGTTCTGTCTATCATTACCTGTGGTATTTACGCATGGGTATGGTATTATAAGCTTGGAAACAGACTTTCATCCAATGCCGGCAGATATGGTCTGACTTTCCAGGAGAATGGTACAACGGTGCTGCTGTGGCTGCTTTTTGGTGCGATGCTCTGCGGTATCGGACCGTTCATTGCAATGAATATTCTGATCAAGAACACCAACAAGATCTGTGAAGCTTATAACCAACAGCATGGTCTGATGTAATGTGATCGAAAAACTGATACAGAGACTGAGAGATATTACTTGAAAGTAAATACTGATTTTAAGATACGGCTGCTTCTTCGGAGGTCAGCCGTATTGTAATGCTTGAAGATATTTGTCAGGAATATTATAATAGAGGTCAGCTTTACGGTACTGGCTGTACCGGTTATGATATGCCGGAGAGACTTTGACAATATAACAGGATCGGGAGGTTTTTAGAAGATGAAGACAGCAGCAGACTTGCAGACACTGCTCCGCCAGATAGACCATAAGGGTTATCCGGCATATAAGGACACGAAGGGAAAATATCAGTTCCAGCAGTATGTCCTTTCGATAGACCATGTACAGGGAGACCCCTTTGCGGCTCCCTCCAAGGTCAGCCTTTTGCTGCCCGGAAGGGTGGCGGGCTTTGATAAAAAATGTTATGACACAAATGTCAGAAGAGTCGCGTTTCAGGATTATCTGCTCCGGCGCATGGCGGCGAAGATCAAGGACTTTTCCTTCAAGGCGAAGGGCTCCGGCAAGAGCGGGCTTCTCGGGATCAGCCATCCCGGGCAGGAGATACTGGAGCGCAGCGCCTGCACGGTAGACCCGCAGAGCGGAGACATTACGGTGCGGATGGAGATCGGGTTTCCGGCGAACGGGCGTACCATCAACTCCGGCGAGCTCGGGAAGATTTTATTTGACTTCCTGCCCGTCTGCGTGCGGCAGACCCTGCTCGCGGCATCCTGTCCGAAGGATGGGCTGGAGAAGGTGCTGTTCCTTGCGGATGATCAGCAGTATATCCGGCAGGAGTTAAAGAAGCGTGAACTGGTTGCCTTTGTGGCAAATAGCGCGATTCTGCCCCGGAAGTCTGGAGTCTCCGCGCTGCCAATGAGGGAGGCGGTTCCCTTTAAAAGCCCGGCATCCATGGAGGTCATCATGGAGCTGCCCCACGGTGGGAAGCTCGCAGGCATGGGCATCCGGAAGGGCGTGACACTGATTGTCGGCGGCGGCTACCACGGCAAGTCAACTCTGCTGGAGGCGTTGGAGCTTGGCGTGTACAATCATATTCAGGGAGACGGCAGGGAGTATGTGATCACGGACGAATCGGCCGTAAAGCTCCGGGCGGAGGACGGCCGCAGCATCCAGAGGACGGACATTTCCATGTTCATACGGAATCTGCCGAATGGTAGGGACACAAAGACCTTCTATACAGAGGACGCTAGCGGAAGTACCTCACAGGCGGCGAACACCGTTGAGGCGATGGAGGCAGGAGCGGAGGTGTTCCTGATCGATGAGGACACCAGCGCGACCAACTTCATGATCCGGGATGAACTGATGCAGCGTGTCGTCAGCAGGGAGGTCGAGCCAATCATCCCGTTCATCGACAGGGTGCGTGAGCTGTACGAGAAATACGGCATTTCGACGATCCTTGTCGCGGGAAGCTGTGGCTCCTATTTCCACATGGCGGACTGCATTATCCAGATGAATAAGTATCAGCCGGTGGAGATCACGGCGCTTGCAAAGAAGGAGGCGGAGAGCTTCCCCTATACGCTCGGAAGAGTGGATGCGGCGGGGGAACCGGATTACCGGCGTGTTGTGAGGCGGGACGCTGCGTTTGCGAAGGATGACAGGATCAAAATGCGGACGGACGGAACGGACGGCTTTTCCATCAACCGCGAAGAGGTTGACCTGCGCTATGTGGAACAGCTGACAGATTCGGAACAGTTGACAGCCCTGTCCCATATGATAAAATACATGAAGCTGCACTCGTTTGACGGAAAGAGAACTCTGCGGGAGGCGGTCGAGGAGCTGTACGGCAGCATCCCCGCGAAGGGCTTCGGCGCGTTCTGCGAGGGTGAGGGCAAGCTGCCCGGGAATCTGGCACTGCCAAGAAAGCAGGAGCTTTACGCTGCGCTCAACCGATGCAGGGAATTAATCGTGGTGGAAAAGGGATAAGGGAATTATGAACGTAAGGAATATGAATCAGGAGGAGAAGGTCTCCTATATGCTCAGCGAGCCGGTGCCGCATCTGGTCTGTCAGATGGCGGTGCCGACGATCATCAGCATGCTTGTGACCTCCTTCTATAACATGGTAGACACCTTCTTTGTCGGGAGGATCAATACACAGGCGACGGCGGCGGTAGGTGTTGTGTTCTCCGTGATGGCGTTTATTCAGGCGTGCGGCTTCTTCTTCGGGCATGGCTCGGGCAACTATATCTCCCGGAAGCTCGGCGCGAAGGAATTTGACGAGGCAAATGTCATGGCGGCGACCGGATTCTTCACAGCGTTTTTCACGGGAATCGTGGCGGCTGTAGTGGGGCTTTGCTTTCTGACGCCGCTTGCACGGGTTCTGGGTTCAACGCCGACGATTCTGCCCTATACAAAGGACTATCTTCGGATTATCCTGATCGGCTGTCCGTTTATGATGTCATCGCTGGTGCTGAATAACCAGCTTCGTTTTCAGGGCAGCGCATCCTATGCGATGGTGGGAATTGTGACGGGCGGACTGTTGAATATGGTTCTCGACCCGCTGCTGATCTTTACCTGCGATATGGGAGTTGCGGGAGCGGCGCTTGCCACGATTATCAGCCAGATTGTCAGCTTTGTCCTCCTCTTTCTGATGAGCAGAAAGGGCGGAAATATCCGTATAGAATTTCGCAATTTCAAACCCACATGGGCGTTGTATAAGGAGATCTTCCGGGGCGGTGTGCCGTCCCTTTGCAGACAGGGGCTTGCCAGCATTGCGCAGATCTGTCTGAATCATTCTGCGGGAACCTTTGGCGGAGTCTACAGTGACGCGGCGATCGCGGCAATGTCCATTGTCGGAAGAATTTCCATGTTTGCCAACTCGGCGCTGATCGGTTTCGGACAGGGCTTCCAGCCGGTCTGCGGCATGAATTACGGGGCAAAGCAGTTTGGAAGGGTGCGGCAGGCATTCGCTTTCTGTGTGAAGTATGCGGCGGTCTTCCTCGTCATCGTTTCGGCGGCGGGAATCATTTTTGCAGAGCCGCTTGTGACCTGCTTCCGCCGGGAGGACGCGGAGGTTATCCGCATCGGCACGCTTGCCCTCCGGTTGCAATGCATTGTTTTCCCGCTGAATGCGTGGATTGTGATGAGTAATATGATGCTGCAGTCCATCGGCAAGGCGGCGAGAGCGTCCTTTGTCGCGGCGGCAAGGCAGGGAATTTTCTTTATTCCGCTGATCTGGATATTGCCGCAGATCTTCGGACTGCTCGGCGTCCAGATGTGCCAGACATGGTCGGATATTCTTACCTTCGGTGTTTCTGTGCCGATGTGCGTCGGTGTGCTGGGAGAGATGAAACAGGCGGAAGGCCAGCAGGCAGCGGAAGAAGTCTGAGAAAGGATTCAGGATGGAAAAGATCAAAGTCAACGGATATTTATATGAGACGCATATGCATACGTCGGAGGGGAGTGCCTGTGCAAGCAACACCGGTGCGGAAATGGCGAGGGTCTATGCGCAGGCGGGCTACACGGGAATCATTATCACGGATCACTTCGTATATGGAAATACGGCGGTTGACAGGAGCCTGCCGTGGAGCGAGTGGGTCGAGAAGTTCTGCCTTGGCTATGAACACGCGAAGGAAGAAGGGGAAAAGTACGGTCTTCAGGTCTTCTTCGGCTGGGAATCAGGCTATGGCGGGCCGGAATTTCTGGTCTACGGTCTGGATAAGCAATGGCTGCTGAACCACCCTGAGATTAAGGATGCGACGGTGGAGGAGCAGCTGCAGCTCGTCCATGCGGGCGGCGGTATTCTCAGTCAGGCGCATCCGTACAGGGAGGCATGGTACATCAAGGAAATCTGCCCCTACCCGGATTTTGTGGACGCTGTGGAGGGAGTGAATGCGAGCCATTCCAGCTACGGAAAAGAAGAGCGCCATCCCGAGTTTAACGAGAGGGCGCTTGCCTATGCGAAGGAACATAATCTGCCACTGACTGCCGGTTCCGACCAGCACAGTACCTTAATGCTCTGGGGCGGTATGGTCTTTCCGAGAAAGCTGACCGACATCCATGATTTCGGACGCGCCGTCCTGAACAGGGAGGCGGTACAGCTTCTGGACGGAACGGAGCGTCAGGCGGTTATCTCATGATGGATCTGTAATTCGTAGAGCTTCTTATAAATGCCGTTCTGGGCGAGGAGCTCCTGATGCGTGCCGCGCTCTCTGATCTTGCCCTTGTGCATGACCATGATGCAGTCTGCGTGCTGGATGGTGGAGAGGCGGTGCGCAACCATGATTGTCGTTCTGCCCTTCATCAGCCTTTCAAGTGCTTCCTGAATCAGCGCCTCCGTCTCCGTGTCGATGTTGGCGGTGGCTTCATCCATGACAAGGATGCTCGGCTTATGTGCGAGTGTCCGCGCGAAGGACAGAAGCTGACGCTCACCGGCAGAGAAGGTGGAGCCGCGCTCGGACACAGGTTCCTCATAGCCATTCGGCAATTTCTCAATGAACCGGGATGCGTTGACATATTCTGCCGCCTCCCGTACCTCTTCCGAAGTAATGTCTTCGTCGTAAAGTCTTATATTGCTCTCCACGGTTCCCTCAAAGATAAACACATCCTGCTGCATCTGACCGATTGCGCTTCTGAGCTGCTTCTTGCTGATATTCCGAATGTCAACACCGTCGATATAGATATGACCCTGCTGGATGTCATAGTATCGCCCGATCAGGTTCAGGATCGAGGATTTACCGGCGCCGGTTGCACCGACAAAGGCAACCTTCTGGCCCGGCTCAATGACAAAGGACACATCCCGCAGGACATAATTTTCATTGTCGTAGGCAAACCAGACATGGTCGAACTCGATCCGCCCCTTGATTTCCGGCAGTACGACCGGATTTTCGGGCTCCGGCACAAGTGCGTCCTCGTCCATGATCGTGAAGATTTTTTCTGCGGACGCAAGGGAGGACTGGAGGGTGGAAAACTGCTCCGCCAGCTCCTGAATCGGCTCGAAGAAGGACTGGATGTACTGCGCAAAGATGTAGAGCGTTCCGATCGAGATGACATTGCCGAGAACCTCGCGGCTTCCGACACCCAGCACCAGCATCAGCGACAGCACACTGAGAATATAGATCAGCGGGCGGAAGATGGCGAATACCAGCATTTCCCGGTAAAAGGCTCTGTAATATTTATAGTTTCTGTCGTTAAATTCGTCGAATTTTCTCTCCTCGCGCCCGAAGATCTGGATGATGCGCATCCCGGAAATATTCTCCGACAGGAAGGTGTTGAGGTCGGTCAGGCGCGTTCTCGTAATCCGGTAGGTCTTCCGCGAAATCTTCCGGAAAACGACCGTGAGCACAGCCACGACGGGCAACAGCACAAAGGAGATCAGCGCGAGCTTCAGATCCATTGTCAGCATGACAATCGCAAGACCGATGATCTTCACGATGTTGCGGAACAGACGAACCAGAATGCCGGAGTACATTTCGTTCAACGCCTCGACATCGTTTGTCACGCGCGTCACCAGCTTTCCCACGGGGGTCAGATCGAAATAGCGGCAGCTCAGGGACTGGATGTGGGCGTAAAGCTCCTTGCGGACAGTCAGGATGATGCGCTGTCCCGTCTTCTGGAGAACCCATGTCTGAACCAGATTGAAGACAAAGCTCAGGGCTAGCACAATGCCGTATTTGATCGCAGTGTCAATGATGACGTCATAATTTCCCTGTGTCTCGAAGAGATCGATCGCGTCGCCGATCAGGATAGGGCGGTAGAGGTCAAAGCCCGTCAGTGCAAGCACCAGCGCCAGACAGAGAAGAAACCACCCGAGATAGGGCTTCATGTAGGAGAGGAGACGCAGCAGGGCGTTTCCCTTATAGCTGGATTCCAGCTTATCCTCAGTCAAAGTATTCATAGTAATCCTCATTTCTGTACAGATACATTTATAATTCCTTCAGCTCCTGTTCAAGCTGCTGTTTCTCATTGATATGGGCATAGAAGCCGCCCAGAGCGACCAGCTCGTCATGCGTGCCGTACTCCGTCATGGCACCGTCCGTCAGCACGGCGATGTGATCCGCCTTTTGCAGCGTGGAGATACGGTGGGCGATGATAATGGTGGTCTTGTCCTTGCGCAGCCGGAGCAGGTTTTCCAGAATCTGCTCCTCAGTGTCCGTATCGACGGCGGACAGGGAGTCGTCAAGGATCAGAATCGAGGCATCCTTTAACAGTGCCCGCGCGATGGAGCTTCGCTGCTTCTGACCGCCCGAGAGAGTCACGCCGCGCTCGCCCACGAGCGTCAGGTAATTTTCCGGGAAGTCCATGATATTGTCATGGATGCAGGCGTTCATGGCAGCCGCGTGGATGCTGTCACGAAGCTCGGGATGTTCTTTGATACGATCCTCGAGGCCGAAGGCAATGTTTTCCTCCAGCGTGTCGGAGAACAGGAAGTTGTCCTGCGGAACATAGGCGACATCCCTGTGCAGGACAGCAAGGGGAATTTCGCTGATCGGTATGCCGTCCAGAAGCAGCATTCCCTTTTCGCAGTCGTAGACTCTGAGCAGCAGGTCTGCAAGGGAGGACTTTCCGCTTCCCGTGCGTCCGAGAATACCCAGCATCTCTCCCTGACGGATGTGCAGGTCGATGTTTTTCAGCACCGGCGCGTCGCCGTCCGGGTAGGTAAAGGTGAGATTCTTCATCTGAATATCACCCTTTAACTGTAGCTCTGTGTTTACGCCGGAGTCTGTGCCCTCCGAAAGCGCCGGATCAACAATATCGGGCTCCTCGCGGAAAATAGCGGCAATGCGGTGGAACGCCGCAGATGCCTGCGTAAAGGAGTTGATGCAGTCGCCGCAGGCGATCATGGGCCATACGAGCATACCGATATAGGTGTTGAAGGCGACAAACTGTCCGATGCTGACTGTGCCGTTTAAGACCATTTTACCTCCGAAGAGCAGTGTGAGCAGGAGGCTGAAGCCGGTAATGGCATCCAGAGCCGGGCCGAAGATCGCCTGAAGCTTTACGACAGCGAGATTCTTTTCCATATTATTGATGCTTGCCTTTTCAAAGGCGCGGAAGTCTTCTTCCTCCTGAACGAAGGCCTTGAGCACGCGGACACCCGCAAGGCTTTCCTGCACCTTGTCGGAGAGCAGGGAAAATGCCTCCTGACATCTGGTCTGGCGCTTTTTCTGCTCGATACCGTAGTAATAGCAGCCGAAGGCAACGAGGATCAGCGGCACAAAGGCGAGCAGCGTCAGCCGGAAATCGACATAAACGACCATCTTGATAAGCACCATGAAGGTCATCACGACCGCGTCGAAGGCGGTAATGACCGCGATACCGACAGCCTTGCGGATCGCCAGCAGGTCATTCGTGAAATGCGCCATCAGGTCGCCGGTTTTGTGGCTGTTGTAAAAGCGCGCCGACAGCTTCTCAAGGTGGCGGAACATATCGTTTCGCATCTGGTATTCAATGCCGCGGGAGGCGCCGATGATAAAGAAACGCCAGCCGAAGCGTCCGAGCATCATCGTGAGACCTGCGAGGAAGATACGGATCAGAAGGGGTTTGACCCCCTCGAAGCCGAAGGAGCCCTTTGTCAGTCCGTCAATGACCTCGCCGGTATACTGCGGAATGAGCAGGCTTGCCAGATCGACCAACAGCAGGATGATGATGCCTACGAAATAATGCCATTTGTACTTTAACAGATAGGGGATCAGGGAAAATTCTTTTTTGTTTTCAGCTTTCATTTTATATTACCTTTGTTGTCCATTTTGTGCAGTCCCAGACATTGGTTGCCAGCCCTTCGTAGAAGTCCGGTTCGTGGCAGACCATGAGGACGCTGCCCTTGTATGCCTTGAGAGCGCGTTTCAGCTCGTCCTTTGCATCGACATCGAGATGGTTCGTCGGCTCGTCGAGCAAAAGGATATTTGTGTCACGGTTGATGAGCTTGCACAGGCGTACCTTTGCCTGCTCGCCGCCGCTTAAGACCTTGACAAGAGATTCGATGTGCTTTGTTGTCAGTCCGCATTTTGCAAGCGCGGAGCGGACCTCATACTGCGTGAAGCCGGGAAATTCCTTCCAGATCTCGTCGATGCAGCTGTTTCCGGTATCTCCGCTCATCTCCTGCTCAAAGTAGCCGATTTCCAGATAGTCCCCCTGCTCCACACTGCCGGAAAGCGGCGGAATGAGGCCAAGGATGCTCTTTAAAAGTGTGGTTTTACCGATACCGTTTGCACCGGTCAGCACAATCTTCTGTCCGCGTTCCATCGAGAGATTTAAAGGCTTTGAGAGCGGTTCGTCGTAGCCGATGACAAGATCGCGGGTCTCGAAGAGAACTCTGCCGGGAGTGCGCGCCTCGCGGAAGTTGAACTCCGGCTTCGGCTTTTCCGCCGCAAGCTCTATGACATCCATCTTGTCCAGCTTTTTCTGGCGGGACATTGCCATGTTTCTGGTGGAGACTCTCGCCTTGTTCCTCGCGACGAAGTCCTTCAGGTCGGCGATTTCCTTCTGCTGTTTATTGTAGGCGGCCTCAAGCTGTGCCTTTTTCATGGCGTAGACTTCCTGAAATTTGTCGTAGTCGCCGACATAGCGGTTCAGCTCCTGATTGTCCATATGGTAGATCAGGTTCACGACGCTGTTTAAAAACGGAATGTCGTGGCTGATGAGGAGGAATGCGTTCTCGTATTCGGAGAGGTAGCGCTTTAACCATTCGATATGCTCGGCGTCGAGATAGTTCGTCGGCTCGTCGAGCAGGAGAATATCGGGCTTTTCGAGAAGCAGCTTGCCGAGAAGCACCTTGGTTCGCTGACCACCTGACAGCTCTGTCACATCGCGGTCAAGACCGATGTCGGTCAGACCGAGCGCCCTTGCGACCTCCTCGACCTTTGCGTCGATCATGTAAAAGTCATGCATGGTGAGAAGCTCCTGCAGCGTGCCGGTCTCTTCCAGATAGCTCTCCAGCTCCTCTGGCGTGGCATCGCCCATTTTTTCATAGAGGGCGTTCATCTGCTGTTCCAGTTCATATAGAAAGTCGAAGGCGGAGGAGAGCACCTGACGGATCGTCATTCCCGGCGTGAGAACCGTGTGCTGATCCAGATAGCCTACACGCACATTTTTCGCCCATTCGACCTTTCCTTCGTCGGGCATCAGCTTTCCGGTAATAATGTTCATAAAGGTCGATTTTCCCTCGCCGTTTGCGCCGATCAGACCAATGTGTTCCCCCTTCAGCAGGCGGAAGGACACGTCATTGAAAATGGCGCGGTCGCCGAAGCCGTGGGTGAGATGTTCTACATTTAAAATACTCATAAATTTTTCCTCTTGATTTTTCTTGTGACAATAAGTATTATTCTAACATATTGCCCCATCTTCGTCAAAAAAGAACTTACAGGGAAATAAAAATTCAGGAAATGGGAACAATACAAGCAACACAGCGCGGCAGCAGCTGCGCGAAAGGAGAGGTTTATGAAAAAATTATTAGTGATGTTAAGTATGGGTCTGCTGATGGTTACCGCGGCGGGCTGCAGCAGTAAAGAGGAGAATCCCGGGAGCCAGAGCGGCGTTGAATCAAGCAGTGAGAGCAGCACTTCGGAGGAAAGCAGCGCCTCGCAGGAGAGTAGTGAGGAATCCCAGCCGTCCGGGGACACGGAGTACAGCGGAACGGTTGCGAACGGCTATGACTATGCAAACGGCTGGACAGAGGAGATGGAGGCAATCCGTAAGGCAGTGACGGATGAACTGGGAGACGATTATTGGCCGAATACGCAGATATTCCCGGATTTTCTGGAGATGTCCTTCGGTCTGACCCAGGATATGTATGAGGACTATATGGGCGAGATGCCGATGATCAGTGTCAATGTAGATACGATCGTTGTCGTGAAGGCAAAGCCGGATCAGGTGGATGCGGTTGAGAGTGCGCTGAATGCCTACCGCGACGGCGAGATCAACCAGCAGATGCAGTATCCCATGAATGTCGGGAAGGTGCAGGCATCGCAGGTGGAGAAGATTGGAAACTATGTGTGCTTTGTACAGCTTGGAGCTGACACGGACGCTGCGATGGAGCAGGGAGACGAGGCTGTGATTGAGCAGTGCAGAGAGGTCAACGGACGCGTTATCGAAATTATCAGACAGCAGGTGCAGCAGACAGAGGAGTAAGGCAATGGTTTTCAGCAGTGTGCTTTTTCTCTTTCGGTTTTTGCCGATATTCATGATTTGCTATTATGTGGCTCCCAGGGGGATGAAGAATCTCATCCTCCTCTTTGGGAGTCTGTTTTTTTATGCGTGGGGAGAGCCGGTGTATGTCCTGCTGATGCTGTTTTCCATTGCGGTGGACTATTTCAACGGCAGGATGATCGAGCGGTTCCGGGGAACGAAGAAGGCGAGGCTGTTCCTGCTCTCCTCCGTGGTCATCAATCTTTTCGTGCTTGGATTTTTCAAGTATGCGGACTTCCTGATCGGGACGGTGAATGCGGTCTTTGGCGCTGACCTTCCGCTTCTGAATCTGCCGCTGCCGATCGGCATTTCTTTTTACACCTTCCAGACAATGTCCTATACGATCGATGTCTATCGGGGAGAGGCAAAGGTGCAGAAAAATCTTCTGGACTTTTCCGTGTTCGTGACAATGTTTCCGCAGCTGATCGCCGGGCCGATTGTGAAATACCGGGATGTGGCGCGGGAGCTGCGGAGCCGGAGTGCGGACATCTGCGCGATCAGCCACGGTTTAAAACGCTTCTGCGTCGGGCTCGGGAAGAAGGTACTGCTTGCGAACCAGATGGGACAGCTCTGGACGCAGGTGTCCGCGTATACTTCCATGAGTGCCATGACCGCATGGCTGGGGATCGCGGCATTTGCCCTTCAGATCTATTTTGATTTTTCGGGATATTCCGATATGGCAATCGGGCTTGGGGAGATGATGGGCTTTCATTTTCCGGAAAATTTCAATTATCCCTATATCTCTACCTCTGTCACGGAGTTCTGGCGGAGATGGCACATATCCCTCGGAAGCTGGTTCCGCGAATACGTCTATATACCGCTCGGCGGAAACCGCAAGGGCAGGGCAAGGCAGCTGTTCAACATCCTGATCGTCTGGATGCTGACAGGCATCTGGCACGGGGCTGGCTGGAACTTCCTGCTCTGGGGACTCTGGTTCGCGCTGTTCCTGTCCCTTGAGAAGCTTTTTCTGGGTAAGGTGCTGAAGGCGCTTCCCGGGGTGGTCGGTTTTCTGTACAACACGGTCGTGGTGCTTCTGGGATGGGTCATGTTCGAGCTGGGGACACCGGGGCAGATCTGGCAGTATTTTCAGGCACTGACCGGTGGTGGGCTTTATGACAGACAGGCGCTCTATCTGGGAAGACAGTATGTGATCCTGTTTCTTATCGCGGCTGTCGCGGCGACGCCGTTTCCGCACAGACTCGCGGAACGTCTGGAGCAGTCTTCCACGGGTGTCGGTACCGCTCTGTACCGCCTCGGGGAAAAGGTGATTCCCGCGGCGATTCTGCTGTTGTCGGTGGCGGGAGTGGTGGACGCATCCTATAACCCGTTTCTGTATTTCAGATTTTAAGGGGAGGTCGAGAGATGAGCGAAGAAAAGCGGAATGCTCTTTTTACGGTCATATTGCTTGCGGCAGTGATCCTGATTTTCACAGTGGCGGATCTGGCGACTGCCGACCGGCTGTATTCACCAACCGAGAACAGGCTGCTGACGGAACGGCCGGAATTCAGCGCGGAAGCGCTGTTCAGCGGCGAATTTACAAAAACCTATGAAGACTATGTGACAGACCAGTTTGTCAGCCGCGATAAGTGGATCGCAATCAAGACCTATCTGGATATTGCTTTTGGCAGGCAGGAGATCGGCGGCGTGTATCTCGCAAAGGACGGCTATCTGATCGAGCAGCATCTCCCAGAGGATTATCCGCAGGAGACGGTGCAGAAAAAGCTTTCCATGCTGGCGGCGCTCGTGCAGGACTGGAACGCGAAGGTCATGCTGGTGCCGACGGCAGACAATATTCTGGCGGACAAGCTTCCCGCCAATGCGCCGGTCTGGGATCAGACGGCATTTCTCGAGTATGCGGAAGCGCAGCTCGGGGAGAGTGCATTTATTGATGCTGCGTCGATCCTGCGGAAGCATGCGGCGGAGGACATCTATTACCGCACGGATCACCACTGGACCTCGCTGGGTGCATATTACGGATATCTGGCATGGGCGGAGGCAATGGGAGAGATTGCCTATCCTTATGATGTGGCATCCATGGTTCAGGTCTCCGACGATTTCCTTGGAACCCTGCACTCTAAGATTAATATCAGCTGGCGGACAGATTCGATTTATTATTTCGGGCAGACTGTGCGGCAGCCGGTCAGAGTCACCTATGACTTCAAGACGGTAAAGAACTCTATCTATGAGGAGTCCTATCTGGATACGAAGAACCAGTATGGCTTTTTCCTTGACGATAACCATGCGTTTGTGGAGATCAACACGGGATATGAGATAGGAAAGACCCTGCTTGTCATTAAGGATTCCTACGCAAACTGCTTTATCCCGCTGTTGTTGCCGCATTACGATACCATTTATATACTTGATCCCAGATATTACAATGCAAAGCTGTCTGACCTGATCGGACAGTACGCCTCGGGGGATGTCCTTGTTTTGTATAATTGTGTTCACTTTTTGGATGATTTCGTGTATGATAGACAGGCAGGAAGCATGGAGTGAAAACAAGACTCTGTAAGGCTTTGAGGAGAAGATATGAAAAATACGGTTGTTTTTGATATGGACGGAGTCCTTTTTGATACAGAGCGGCTTTGCCAGGACAGCTGGCTTGCAGTCGCAGAGGAAAACGGATTGCCGGGCATGAAGGAAATTTTTCCACAGTGCATCGGGTTGAATGCGAATGACAGCAGAAGGATCGTGATGAATGCCTACGGGGAGGACTTTGACTATGAGGGCTTCCGCGAACAGGCATCCGTGTGGTTCTGGAATTATATTGAGAAAAACGGGCTTCCGATGAAGCCGGGGGTGAGGGAGCTTCTGGACTGGCTGAAGGAAAATGGCTGGACGGTCGGGCTTGCCTCTTCGACAAGGCGTTCTTCCGTGCTGAATCATCTGGAACAGGCGGGAATCCGCGACTATTTTTCCACAGTGATCACCGGAGATATGGTGGAGCATTCCAAGCCGCAGCCGGATATTTATCTGATGGCATGCAGGGGGCTCGGCGCGGATCCGAAGGAGGCGTATGCGATAGAGGATTCGCCGAATGGCATCCGATCTGCCCACGCAGCCGGGATGCTCCCCCTGATGGTTCCCGACATGATCGCGCCGGACGAGGAGATGCGGCGCCTGAGCAGCTGTATTTTTAAGGATTTGTTTGAGGTGATGGAATACTTTAATAATAAGTGATGTAATAAGTGACGTTGCACAAAATGCACAACTGTTATTTGCAATATGAGAGTTTTACGCATACCTAGTGCTTACAAGATAGAGAGGAGAGGCGGAAGATGGCATCATTGGGCATCCCCCGCAATACCATAGAGGTACTGCAAAAATACAATTTTAATTTCCAGAAGAAGTTCGGGCAGAACTTCCTGATCGACACCTCTGTGCTGGACAGAATCATTGCGGCGGCAGGAATCACGAAGGATGACTGCGTCCTTGAGGTTGGCCCGGGAATCGGCACAATGACGCAATATCTTGCGGAAAGCGCCCGTGAGGTGGTCGCAGTGGAGATTGATAAAAACCTCATTCCGATTCTTGAGGACACGCTTTCGGAATATGACAACGTCACGGTTATCAATGACGACATCCTCAAGGTCGATGTGAACCGGATTGTGCAGGAGAAGAACGGCGGCAGGCCGATCAAGGTCGTGGCGAATCTTCCCTATTACATAACGACGCCGATCATCATGGGACTCTTTGAGAATCATGTTCCGCTGAAAAGCATCACGATCATGGTGCAGAAGGAGGTTGCCGACCGTATGCAGGTCGGACCCGGAACGAAGGACTACGGGGCGCTTTCCCTCGCCGTGCAGTATTACGCGAAGCCGGAGATCGTTGCGAATGTGCCGCCGAACTGCTTTATCCCAAGACCCGGGGTGGGGAGCGCTGTTATCCGGCTTACCAGATATGAGCAGCCGCCGGTGCATGTGGAGGACGAGCGGAAGATGTTCGGACTGATCCGGGCATCGTTCGGACAGCGCCGGAAAACCTTGGTCAACGGACTCGGCAACGCGCCGGAGCTGGGACTGTCGAAGGAGCGCGTGGCAGCAGTGCTGGAGGAGATGGGACTTTCCCCTACCATCCGTGGCGAGGCGCTCACCCTCGCGCAGTTCGCAGAACTCAGCAACCGGCTGTAAGGACGGAGGAAAGACATAGTATCAGCGGAAACAATAATTTAATTTACTCAAACATGATTTACCAAATCGTGTTTGAGTAAATCGTGTTTGACTAAATTTTAAATATGCAGTATACTATAGCCATCCTGAGATGGAGGTGGCATACGATATGGATATGTTTATCGGAAGAGAGCGGGAGCTGAATGCTCTGGAAAAGCTGTATACATCAAACAAGTTTGAATTTGTTGTGATTTACGGTCGGCGTCGTGTAGGTAAAACTGCGCTTATTACTCGATTTCTTGGGGATAAAAAAGCCATTTACATTATGGGCGTAGAAAGTAATGCAAGGCAAAATCTCGAAAACTTAAGCAAGAGCATTATTGAGTATAGCAGTGGAATTGAAACAGAATCCTCCTTCCTCTCTTTTCAGGCGGCACTGGAATATGTATTTAAACTGGCAGAAACGGAGCGGCTGATTCTGGCGATTGACGAGTATCCATATATTGCCCGGTCTTCAAAGAGCCTTGCGTCTACCCTACAGCTATTGATAGACAAATATAAGGACTCTTCTAAGCTTATGCTCATTCTTTGCGGCTCTTCGATGTCCTACATGGAAGATCACGTCCTTGCATATAAAGCCCCTTTATACGGAAGAAAAACGGCACAAATGAAAGTCCTTCCCTTTGACTTTGAAGAAACCTGTCATTATTTCAAAGGGTTTTCCGCTGTAGATAAGGCATTGATTTACGGTATTGTAGGAGGAACGCCGCAGTACTTGTTGCAGATGAATGACAATTTAAGCGTTGAAGATAACATTAAAAATACATTTTTAAATCCAATTTCATTTCTATATGAGGAGCCGATTAACCTTCTGAAACAGGAGGTGCGTGAGCCCGCCATTTATACAGCGATCATTACGGCGATTGCGTCAGGAGCTTCACGTCTGTCAGAGATTTCCGGTAAAGTGGGCGAAGATACTAATATATGCGCAACCTATATTAAAAGCTTATTGAACCTTGGTATCGTACAAAAAGAGTCACCTTATGGCGAAAAGGCGTCTCGAAAATCCATTTATTCCATTGAAGATAATATGTTCCGTTTTTGGTACCGCTTTGTGCTGGAGAACAATTCTGCCATTGCCCGCGGCGCGACCGATCTGGTATACAAGCGTATTGAGCCGGAATTGTCCGATTATATGGGAAAGGTTTTCGAGGAGATTTGTAAGCAGTACCTGTGGAGGCAGCTTTTAACAGACAAATGTCCGGTACAGTTCACTTCCCTTGGGCGGTGGTGGGGGACTGACTCTGCTGAAAAATGTCAGGTAGAGATTGACATTATGGGCGAACAGGACAAAGATACCATCCTTCTTGCCGAGTGCAAATGGACAAATGAAAAGGTTGATCTGGGTATCTTGGAAACTCTCGCAAAACGCAGCAGGCTGTTTCCTTACAAAAATATGCATCTGTACCTCTTTTCTAAGTCCGGCTTTACCAAAGGCTGCATAGACGAAGCGAATAAAAGGGGCAATGTAACGCTTGTGAGTTATGCGGATATTGTTGAGTAGCGGAGTAGAAATAGCAAGAGCTGTAACTATGAGTATATCATGGTTGTGGCTCTTTTTTGTTTTGTGTCCAGCAGAAAATGTATGTATTTTTGCGCCAATTTCACGGAATTGGGCTTAAAAGGCGGCCCTTTATTTACAAAAACAAAGCACAACAAATGTTTTAGCAATATCTGGGCATCCCAGAGCAACAAATGAGGAGCGTGCCCGAGCAAATTATCTATATAATTATCAAATAGAGCTATTTTCTTTGGAAAAACACACAAACGTATCGGCGGGACGGACAACGCGAAAAAAATCTTGCACAAAATAATTTCCATTGTAAAAGAAAATTGGTTATTTTGTCCGTGGAAAGAGGGATTTATGAGGAAAAAGGTGAGGCAATGGATTACGCTCATTCTGGCAGTGGTCATGATTGTCGGAGCAGTCAACAATGACTATCTGATCACGCTGGCAACCAATGCTGACGAAGTGGGCACAGAGGCTGTTTCTGGCAATGACGCCGTTGAAATGCAGGACGTTTCCGGCAATGCCGTGGCAGAACTGGCAAGCGTTTCTGGAAACAATGCTCAGATGCTGGTGTTATATGCTGCGGGCGCAAACGAGACTGTTTATACGGCGACTGAACTTGGAAATCCGTATTATAAAACCGGAAATACAACGGTTGCAATTTCGGGAACGAAGTATGAAGTGACGTTTGACACAACGGAGCAATACAAGGATGTATGCTTCAACTTGGACAAAACCTATAATGTAGAGGACATAGAGAGCATTACATTCAACTTGACCAGTCAGACGGGAAGCCTAAATTTCTTTATTCGTGATCAGGAAAGCGGAAGCAAAATAGGAAATTTCTATGCAAATACGGGAAAAACATCCTATACTCTGGGAATGCAGAATACAGCAGAAGGAGTTACGACAGGAACATTTGACCAGATAGGCTTACAATCTGGAGGGACAGGCTGCGGGTTGGAAGTGTTAGAAAGCATTGTAATTAAGGTCAAAGCTGCAACTTCTGAGGAAGCAAATCAGGCGAAGGCTGTCGATGAAGGAAACACAGGTATTGTGCTGACGGCATCGTCTGAAAACCTGAGCTATAATTACAAGAGTGATGACAATGTTACCTATACAGTGGATGAGACCAACGGAATCCAGACGATAGCGTATGCCGCAAGCTGGAAGCAGATTCAGTATTCGTTAAAGAGTGCGGTAGATCTGTCGGAGTACAGCAAGGTAACCTTCACGGTAAAGGACGCGACAACAGGAATCCGTCTCGGATTGCATTACTGGGATAATGCGGCAGGAAAGCTTGTAGATCTTCTTGTGAAGGATGTGGATGCGGATGCGAGCGGATACTACACATTCGACCTGAAGGATGCAGACCTGACATCGGGAAGCAAAGTAGGAATTATCAGTGTGTGGTCGACAGGCGGAGCACAGACGCTGAAACTGCACGGACTTACTTTTGAAAAGGAAGATGTTGCAACGGAAACAAATCAGGCGAAGGCTGTCGATGAAGGAAACACAGGTATTGTGCTGACGGCATC
>USGM01000012.1 GCA_900554205.1 uncultured Lachnospiraceae bacterium | reverse complement strand
GCCCGCCGGTTTCGGCGGGCTTTTTCTCACTCTTTAGGCCGCCCCAGCTTATCGCAGGGGGTGAACCCACCGTTCTGCCAGATCGCAAAGCAAAGCTTTGTGTTATTTCCTCGGTAGTCCTTCTGCCCATAGGCGTAAATCTGGCCTTCTTCAGGGGAGAAGACCACAAGGTCACCGGCTTCGCCGTCTCTGCTGTTGCCGGTGTACATTCCAACATGGGTTTTAAAATCATACTTTCCGGCTGCAAACTTGGCAATCCATGGGGCGGAGTAGCGGCGCTGGTTGAAAGAGTCAAATGATGCGATGATAACGTTTTCCATGCTTATGCCTTTCTGCCCTCGTGCCTCCGGGGCGGGGAATGTGGTTATTCTTCTGAGGAGCGTTCACGGAGAGCAACGCAAAAGGCCCAATCTTCCGTTGTTGGCGGAGTATCCGGGTTTGGGGTGGAAATGGAGCTGCCTGCTGCAATGAGCTTTCCCTTGTACCAATACTCATTAAGCCCTGGGCACTGCTTGACGATTTTCCCGTATTTACTACGATATTCTGCGTACATTTTTATGATCTCCTTTTTGTTTATTGGGATGTCTCCCTTAAGTGTCTTCATTATACCACTCATTGGGTGGATTGTCAATAGGTAAATCGCAAATCTTTACAAATAATTCCCCGGGAAACGAATCTTTCCCGGGGAATATTGCAAGTATACTTTATTCTCTCAGCCGCCGCAGGATAGCGGCATACTCTTTGGGGTACATTGCCTGGATGCAATCCATGTGTTCATCCAGCACGTCCAGAAGCCGGGAAATCCCGGCTTTTCTGGCCGTCTGGACAAACTCGCTTCCGCCGGTGTCTACCGGTTGTGGGGACATGGAATACATTTGTACAGGGGCAGGATCGGCAGAGCGGGGAGCATCCGGGAATAGATGATCCAGGATGGTATAGCAAGAGGCCATCAGCTGGCAAGTGGAGGCCGTGGGCCGCCGTACCGCTTTGCACTCTTCTATGGTTTCCAGCAAATCCCGCTCTGTAAGCATCCGTTATTCCTCCATGCACCGGAGGGCCTTGTCTAAAGCCTCCCGGGTTCTGCTGTCAGGCGCATCATCCATCATGCGCCGCAGCTTGTCGGCAATATCCTCCTTGGCATCGGTCCGGCTGTAGCGGCCCATGCTGTCCCGCTTCCGGCCCCGGTAGCTCACGCTGTCCCGGTATCCAGGCCGTTCGCCGTAGTTACCCATTGCATACCAATCTCCGGCGCTGCTGTACCCTTCTCCCATCATCACCTTGTCCAGGTTTTTGATGGTGTGGGCCAACTTGTCCACGGTATCGAGAGCACCGGCGGACAGTTCGCCCTTTCCGGCGATTTCATCCAGCTCCCGGCACAGGGTATCCCGCAAATCTTCCAAATGCTTCATTTTGTTCACCTCCTGTTACGCCACACGCTCAATCATCAGATTGGCGTTGGCAACATCAATGGCCTGGCCGGAAATGTTACGCACGGACAGCGCCACACAGCAGTTACGGGGCACATCCACAAAGGCGGAAGTCGCCACGTTAAAAGCTTCCCCAGCGGCGGCGGGGGTAACCGTTGCCGTAGTGGTAGGCAGCGCCTCCCCGCCCAGGGCCAGGGCCACACTGATAGCTCCAGCGGTTCCGCCGGTGGGAACGGAGATATTGCCCACAAACAGCACCCGATACCGGGCCAGGGTGGAGCAGCCGTTACAAAGTCCACGTAGGGTTACAAGGCCAGCCCCATCACGGTGAACAACATACCCCCGGTTACATTTCACCGGCGTATCAGTAAATAGCACATTCTGCCCAGCCGGAACTGCCTGGACAGCGTTTGCAGTAAGTTCAACCGCCATGTTCAGCCCTCCTTACGCCACGTTTCCGCAGCCGCAGCCGTAGCCGTTACCGCAGCAGTTGGGATTCGGGACGACATAAGCTGGTCTGGCAGGGGGGTTGTAGTAGGCGAACTGTTCGGCGACATAGCCCTTTAGAACCTGGTTCTGGTTGCTCTGGCTTGCGGCCAACTCGGACATAAACAGCTTCTGGTTCTGCTGAGCGATAATCTGATCCTTTGCCGCCATTTCCTGAGCCGTCAACCGCTGGTCGATGGAGCGGAAACCGCAGTTCATAGCGTCGATGATGTCCCGGGTGGTGTTCTGGATGGTGTTCCGGGTGTCACAGCTCTGGGTCGCCAGATTGTAGTTCACGCCCTGGACCGCCTCCCGGTTCTCGCAGCAGCACTGCTGCTGGGCCATCTGCATCTGGAAAAGCTGTTGCATCAAAGCCGCCTGCTGGTTGCACCGGGAAAGCTCCGCCGCCTGGAAACCGTTGCTCATGTTCTGGTTCACGCCAGCAAACCCATTCAGCATTCCGGTATTCATGGCATAAAAGCCGTCGCAGACGCCATTGTTCACGCTGTCGATTTTCCGCTCAATGTTGGAAAAGTCGGAAGCCAGCACATAGCCGTCCACAGCACCAGCGCCAGCACCACGGCCACCAAAGCCACCGCCCCAGCCGTTGCCGCCCCAGCCGAACAGGACAGCGAAGAGAACGATCCAGATGAACCATTCACCGCCCCAGCCCATGCCGTTGCCATATCCGTTGGCACCTTCGGTGCACGCTCGGACATCAGCAGGGCCCATTTCGTTGGAAATTGCCATTTTGTTTTCCTCCTGTAAAAAAGATATTTATAACAGCGGGTTACCGCCTGTTACCGAAACCAAACATTCCCCGGAATTGATCAAACTGTCCCTGCATCTGCTGTGCCATCTGCTGGGCCTGGTTGAGTTGCTGCTGATTCACCCGGCCACTCTGTACCAGCTGGTTAAGCAATTGCTGGGGGTCTTGGCCTCTCATCTGCTGCATAAACTGGGGGAATTGGGAAATCATCTGCATAGGGTTAGGCATCATTGTTCTGTCCCTCCATCATTTTCTTTAGCTTTTCTTCTACGGCGGAAAGCCGCTGCTCAAATCCGGCGCTAACCGATTCCTGTCCTGCGCTTGCATCCCGTATCTTGTATTCATACGCTACCAGCGGCATAGGCCGCCCGTTCATGTCGGCCCGTTTTTCGTAAAATACCGGCTTGTTGCTGTCCCAAAGCCGTACAAAGCCATTGGCGGCCACAAAAAACGCTTCTGCCGCAGACTCGGACGCTACCCAGATGCGGTCGTCCTGCGTCGCCTGAGAGGCTTGTACTGGTGCTGTAGGTTGCTGTATCGGCATCTGCATTGGTTGGCTATAGCTGCCTGGTGCCACCTGGAAATAGCTCTGCGCCCCGTATGGTGCGCTGTAAGGATAAGGATACGCCATTATTCACGCCTCCAAAAATAGATTGGGTTTTCATCCATAGAGTTCCAGGTGTCGTATAACACGCCGTCCTCCACGGTCACAACGTGGTTTTTCAGGGCCACAATGTAGGTTCCCGCCGGGTGTTCCCGGATAAAGTCACCCACGGTGTAGCAGTCCGGGCATTCTTCTGGGATCGCCGCCCGCCGGAATCCATGCCGCCGGAGGACAGCGCCCCACACATTGTTTGCGCTAGGGAGGTCGCACTGCTCCAAGCCCTCGTTGACTAACTCAATGTAGGATTGATACCAGTCAATTCCTAACGCTTTGGCTACGGCCCGGACGGCGCAATCGCCCACTTTGGCAGCCCGTGGGTTTGGATTATATGGCCTGTATGCTCCCATAGGCACCGCCCCTTTCTGCCCATAGGATAACAAAAAAATCGGTAGAAAAACTATCGTTTTCCTACCGATTTACAATCATATAGTTGTCAAAAAACTGTCAGAAGTCGATATTGCGGGGGAGTACATAGCTGTACTCCTGCACCGTCTCGTATTGCTTGCGCAGCTTTCTGATGTGCCTATCTAATGTGGCAAGGGACATACCGTAAGCGTGGCACTGCTGTACACGGCTCCATCCGGCGGCCCGGGTACGGATTATGTTTTCTTCCAATGGCGTGAGTAGCGCCAGGGAACAAAATTCATCCAAAATCACCCGGTTCCACGGGATCCGGTCCACTTATCACTTAGCCCTCCTGCTTTTTGTAGTTGTCGCTGGAAATTTTCAGCAGCGTACCCAGCAGAGTGTCCACCGCCGTGATAGTTCCAACTACCTGCTCGGTGTAGGGCAGGTTCCACACCGCCGCAATGGCAGCGTAAAACGTAGCCAGGGCGGGCAGCAGGATCAGGGCGATCCATTTCAGGATGTCATAAGTTCTGTTTGTCATTTTCATAGTTTTTGCCTCCTTAAATTAGTCCGGCTTGTGGAAATCTTCCAAATCCGCCAGCCGGTGGTTGATGACTTTGATCTGCTCCTCCACAACAGGAATCCGCTGGGCGAAGTTGTTGTGGGCCCGGACCTCCCGGGTAAGTTCCGCGATCTTTTCCTCCATCACGGCGGTGGCTTTGCTGTTTGCGATCAGCACCCCCACCAGGGAGATCCCGCCGCCGATGACGGCGGAGATCAGAGAAATAATGGCATTGGACAAAATGTAGATCCTCCTGTTACTTATAAAACTGGTTAACGTAGCCCCGGTCCCACCGCCCCACATGGCAGCCCCAGCTATAGAGGCCCACCTCGCCGTCTGTGAGGTGCCGGAGCACCACCTTTTTGAGCTTGGCCGGGTCCCGGTAGTTCAGGTCCACGGCATCGGAGATCATGTGCAGGCTCCCCGCCGCGCCGTTTACCTCTGCGTTGTGGGTTTTGCACCGGTATCCGGAGCCCTTGGCGGTGCCAATGGCCAGGGGCTCCCCCAGGTCGTCCCGGATCTCCTGGGCCAGCTCCATGATCCGCTTGGAGATCACGCTCTCAGTGCAGCAACCTACCCCTTGGCAGTGGATCTCGTGGGCCCAAAAGTTTTTGGTAAGCTGTACATCCACCCCCCTGGGGATATGGTAGCAGCCATCAGAGCGGAGGTACTTGGCAGCGTCAGCAGTCCCGGTGGGTTGGGATGCCGCCGGGACCTTGTCGGGAGGCTTATACACCCGCCCGGCGGCAACAGCGTCCAGCAGCTTGGCTTCGGTAAGAGGGCCAGGGATGCCGTCCGCCGTCAGCCCTTCCGTCGCCTGGAACGCCCTCACAGCGTCCTCCGTGTTGGGGCCGTTGGCTCCGTCGATTACCCCGGGGTCATAGCCCAGGTAATCCAAAAGGCACTGGATTTGTTTAATAGTCAATTTTTCTCACCTCCAATTGTCCCCACCCCCTTTCGGGGGCAGGGCGCTTTTGGTTACTCCTGAACCAGCTCCTCACAGCCGGAATCGATCAGGACTTCCTTAACCTTCGCTTTCAGCAGCCGAGGGACCTGTGCGTAAGTTTTCTTTCCCAGCATGATCTGCTGTGCCCACAACATAGCCATCATTGTTTCTCCTCCTTTCCCAAAAAGTAATGAAAACAGCAGCTTACGCATAAACTGTCTCCGACATCTCTAGCAGACACTCCATGAGCATCTGGTTCTGGCTCTCCAATTCCTTGAGCCGTTCCTCCGTAGGGGTGGGGCTGGGCTGGGTCTCCTCCTCCGTGGCCCCAACCAGGCCCAGGAGGGCGGTTTTGGTGTTATCCATTAGCGCTCACCTCCGAGAGTTTTGTGATGTACTGGATTTTTGCGGGAACATCTATAGCAAAGCCCTCATCCGCCTTTGGGTGGTGCATGGTGATGGAGCCGCCAGCCTCCACCGGGAACGGGGCCAGAGATTCACCCATCAGGTTGGTGATGTCTGTGGTGATGGGGGCGGCCAGCTCGTAATAGAGGAGGGTCCCACGGATATAGGACAAAAAGGATGCTATGTCGCTATACCCGCTGTGGATAAGCACCAGCCTCTTCGCGGTATCTTGTGACATAGTCCCATCAACGGTCCAGCTATCTCTGTAGCGTATGGAAATAAACGATTTGCAGCGGCCATTAAATGCCACGTCCGTTGATACGATCCGCATGCCCTGAATTTTTGCCCGAAATGTATTTTCTTCTTTGGTATAATCCAGCGTCCCCAAATCCACGCTCTCCACCCGCTGCACATACTGCCAGCCGTTTTCTGTCCGCTTCACCGTGTTGGCAACAGAGCCAGCGCTCCAGCCGTAGCCGGGGAGCTGTTTCACCGCATCCGGGATGGGATGGGTGGTCTGATGGTAGGGGGAGTAATCGGGCGAGGCATAAGGCAACCGGATCATTAAATTCGCAATGCCAAAAAAGTCATTGGATTCGCTGTAATCTAAATAGAGCGCTATAATGTCGCTGTTCATAACCACATTTTCTATTTTTTGGGGGGCGCAAGATGCGTCAGATAACAAGTAACTAAAAGCCGTCCCATTCGGACGAACAAAAACTATCCTTGCGTTTTTGCTCATGCGCATGTTTAATTTCGGTTCAATTCCTTCTGCGGATATTACGGCACCTGAAGGAATACTGATTGGGAATCTTTTCCTGTATATTCCGTTTGTGCCATTTCCTTTGATATAAAGGATGTCGCCATCGACCTCAGTATCATTGGGCCACCATGCCTGTAACGCTTGGATGCTGATGAGGTTGGCGCCCTGCTCCACCACGCTATCCACCTCCGCACTCATCAGCTCTCCGGCGTTGTACTCCGGGTGGGCCGCCGCATACGCCTCGATTTGGGCAATGCGGGGATCGCTGGTATCCATCGGCTCGTTGCCGGAGCCGTAGAGGAGGGTGAGGTCGATGAAAACAGGTTGTTTCATCTGGAGAACACCTTCATAGTATCCATTATCAGTTGTTGCAATTCGGCTGCCAATCTTGGCTGGCCCGGATGTAATTGCCTTTGCTATTACGCTGGATCGCACGAAATCGCCCGTTCCGTTTGCACGTGGATCAACATTAAAAACACCCGAATTACAGTATGGTGCATAATATCTAGTACCGGCTTCGATTTTTGCAGTTGTTGCGATGTAATAGTAGTGGTTAATTGTAGCCATACAATTATCATCACTTGATTTAACACCAGGGTTAGGCCCTTTACAATTTGCTGTAATTATCCCGTCGGCTACGGTTAATACGGTCAAACTGGCTTCGATAAATCCGTCAAGGCTTGCCAGTTCTGCGTTTTGGCACAGCTGATTCCACGCCACCGTCGTTCCACCCCACTCCATCACCGCCCCGGCCTTGGCACCGCTGGGCACCTGCCGCTCGTAGGCCTCCTGGGTGTCCTCCTCAAAGTCCCAAGTCTGGCCCTTATTGAGTTCCGCCTGGAATTTAATAGCCCGTTTCATCTTGGCAAGATCGTTCTGGGTGGCCTCCAGATCATCCGCCAGCCCGCCGACAGATTCCGCAGCCTGCGCCGCCGAACCGGCGGACGCTTCCGCTGCTTTCTGGGCTTCCTGGGCGGCTTTTTTTGCTGCTTCTGCCGCGGCGTCAGCGGCGGTGGTGTCACCGGCGGGGCCAGCTTCACCCTTCGGCCCTTGGGGGCCGGGGTCGCCCTTGGGGCCAACCGGGCCAGTCAATCCCTGGGGGCCAGTTTGGCCCACCTCGCCCCGGTCTCCCTTTTCGCCCTTTTCGCCCTTCTCGCCTTTCTCGCCCCGGAAATCCCCGGAGGCGATTCCGTCTTCCAGCTTTTGCAGCGTCTTGGCGGCATTATCAGCGGCGCTTTCCGCCCGGCCAGCGTCCTGGCTAACCTGCTGCATAAATCCCGCCCAGGCCTCCGGGGCCTCGGTGGGGTCAGGGAGACCATCGGTAATGCGCACTGTGTAGATTTGGCTCTTGGCTACCTCGCCGTTGTCGCCATACCACCGGCATTCCAGTTTGCCCATTCCGGCAATGGCCGTGTCAGCGGTTTGCACCGTCCACACCAGGTTGCCGCCCTCGTGCCGCACGGTTACGGGATATGGCTGCTCCTCCTTAGGCCGCCGCAGCAGCACGGCGTAACTACCGCCAGCAAATCCCGGGGCGGGTAGATGCACCTCGGTAACCAAGTTCTCTTTCAATTTTCCGATATTGATCACGCCATACCGGTCTGGGACGACACGATTTGCCATACTGTTTGGCCTCCTTTAGGTTTTGGATTTCATCCGATGACCACCCCATACTTCGCCAGAATGGCAACGATATCCTCTGTGAGGACTTTTTTTAGTTGACCAGGCGGTAGCTTAGCAAGGGCCGCCGCAATGGTTCTCATGTCCTGCTCCCCATTCTCGGCGGCACGAATTTCAACCAGCCGCTTTTTGGCTCCATTACTCCACGTCTGCATCCGGTGTCACCTCCAAAATGGTCAGCGCATTTTTCATGTCTGCGCCCTCTGCTTGCATTTCTGTAATCTTTGCGAGGATCCTCTGCTTCCGTTCCTCGATGGTCATCACGTCACCCCCAGCGCAGTTTCGATTTGGGACAGGGCAGTTTCATACTCTGCGTTCTGTGCGGTCAAGGTTGCGTACTGTTCTCGCTCATACTCACGTTGGGCGGCATCCAGCTCGTCCCAGGGCTTCCATGGGGCAACCATCTCGCCCTGGAAAATTGCGCCATCAGAACGTACCCAGGTAGAGCCGGATGGAACAAAGCGGTAGCCCTCAATGTAGGCGGGGCACTTGCCGGTGAATGCGTCAGTCTCCACAGCGGTCAGACCGGGGCTGGATGCGGTATGGCATTTGTAGTCGGTGTCGATGTAGATTGTCATGCAAAACCCACCTCCATTACATTTACGATACGCTTGTCATTCCAACCGCTTCCACCGGTATTGATGCCGGCGTAGACATACCACGTTCCTCTTTCCAACGTGCTAATATCCAGCGATACGGTGTTTTCCACATAATCCTTGATATCTACTTCGGTTTTCAGCGCCGCATTACTTCTGTTTGCATTGGCATCTTTTGCTATCATAATAGCAAATCTAGTATTAATTACTTTTGTCGATACAAATTGCGCCCTCATGGTAACGGTCTTATTTCCATCAAGAGATAGCGGTCCAAACACAACGTAAGCTTCTCCAGCATTTCCACCGCCATTTGTAGTGGCTGTATAATACGTGTCTGCATATTGGATTGAGCCTTTTATTACTTTTTCAGTGTGGTCAGTAGAGAAAACGCCGTCTTTGTATAGCGCAAGGAATCCAAACTGTACCCATGCACTGCTCTTGTACACGTAGCCCTCAACGGTTTTCCAACCCCCACCGCTGTACACTTGGGACATTGCCAAATGCAGCAACACCGCATTTTTCCGCCCCACGTTGATTTCCACGCCGGTATCCGCTGTTTTGAGCCACACCAGGCCCTCTGTGCCGGTCTCTGGCTGTGTGGGGCTGAGTGCGTAGCCGGTAATGGCTGTGGTAGTGTTTATCCATATGGTGTTCTCCCGTGGTGCCGTGGGCTGTGTGGTGCCGCCTACAACTTTCAGGTTTAGTCCACCGCCACCAGAACCACCGGCGTTTGTGCGTCCAATCATTATTCCATTACCCCTTCCAGCAGATGATTGTCGGGATATCAACAGCTTCCTCCGGCTGAGACCCAGCATAGATGTAGATACCGCCGTTATAGCTCTCCGCCACAGGCGCAAAATCTGTATTTGCGGCGGCCTTTACACTGTACACCACCTCAGGAATCATTGAGGCATTCACCCCTTCCAGGGCCACGGCGGCCCGATAGGGGAAACCTTCTGCGTCGTAGGTGCTGTTTTCCAAAAATGCGGATACGGGTACGGTGGTGTTTTTAAACAGCAGCTTTTTCAGCTCAACGGCGGTACCCCCTTGCAGTTCCTCCAACTGCTGCTGGATGGAGGATAGCAGCCCCTCAAACTGCTCTTGCATCGCGCTTGTATCAATCTTCACCTGCTCCGTCACCAGCCCACAGACGGTTGGGTCCAGCCGCTCGTCTGTGATATCAGCGGCGGTGATGCTGGTAGCACCTGCCTTGATGCTAACCCTTGCCAAGCTCAGCTGCCGCAAAGCGTCGCTGTTGGTCAGGGCAGGGGGGACGGCGGTAATGGCGGATGTACCCGCAAGTACCTTGATTTCCGGTAGGTCGGCGTATCCGGTGGTTTTCCATTCCACGATGATCCGGTCTATCCGGTCCAGGGCGGAATCAGCAGGGGACAGGCTCAGTTTTATGGGGTTGCCGCTGTCCTTCTGAGTACTGTTCCACCAAACCACGCCGTCGGCATCGGCATTGGTGATCCAGCCCACACCGTCGGTGACGCTTACAACCATGCCCCCGGCGGACTTCACAGCGGCATTATTCTCCGCCCCAAACACGCCGGAAGTACGCCCATGCAGCCAGCGCATAACGTCCTGAGCGCCCTGGTATTCGTCTTTGTTGTTCGGAAAGCTCTTAATTTCCATGTTTCAAAATCACCTCGTCAATCGCCGTCAAAGTCGGTTCGCCCAGCACAATGCTGGTGGTCTCGCCGTTGCTATCCAGTTTGTAAGAGTAGCCGGTCACCTGGGCCTGGAAGGATACGCCGAACCGGTTAGACACGCAGGAAACCGTGTCTCCGATGTCGTATCGCACACCAAATTCCTCCGGATCGATGGTCACCGTGAAGCTTGTACGCTTTAAATACTTGCCCAGGTCAAGCGCCGCCTGTTCCTCGGCCCGCTTCTTAACGGCTTTTCGGGATTCATTTTGCTCTGCAATCACAGATGTGCCGATCCACACCTCCCGCCGGTCGTCACCTTTGGCTGTACCAACCTGGGTTTTGTAGGTTATATCGTTGTGCTTGTACTCTATCCAGGCGTAGTTTTTAAAGGTAGAATCGTCCTCGTTGATAACCAGGTCTGTACAGGTGCCTTGCTCCTCCACGAAAGCAACGGCATGGATACCATCGGTGCGGTCTACGCCCTTGAATATCTCAAAGGTCCACCTCAGCTTTTCTGTGTCCCACAGCATCCGCCGCCCAAGCTTTCCGTAGTCCAAAACCTCCGTCACCCGGTCCAGCAGCTGGCCGCCGTTGATAACGCTTTCGTCTTCGTCCTCGGTCTCCGGGTCGTCCTTCTGGAAGGTCTCCGCCAACCCTTTCACCGGGGCTAAGTCGATGCGGCTCAGGCCCCTGAGATTCTTGGTGATCAGGTCGTAGGTGTCGGCCTCAATGTTGACGATTTGCCGCTTTTCCGCCACAACTCGCTTGTTCAGCAACCAATCGGAGGTGTATCCGTTGGCGGTTATTAGACGCTTTGTGGTGTCGCTCTTTACGTTTACCAGGATATAGGTGGTCCCCCGGTCCGTGTTATACACGATATTTCCTGGCTTTAAGGCGGTAATAGCGTAGTCGTCCAGCGCAACAACGATGGAGATTTTACCCACATCGTTATAGTTCTCGCTCATGGTGATAGCGGTAACGGCATACAGGCCATATCTGGTGGGCAGGTTCGCAGGGTAGATTTCCAGGCTCATAGCACAACTCCTGTTTTTTCAATGGCGTAGTCGATAGATACGCTCAGATTATTTTTCCCGCTGTCCGCTTCTGGTTTGATGACGTTGTCGCCAACTCTCAGCCGGTAGAACTTGGATTTGATGTCCAAAGCACCACGGCACTCTCCATCCGCAGAGGATGTGACATATACCCGGTCGTGGGTGATTTCCACCACAAGCCGCTCACCGGCTACCATGCTCTTTTTCACCAACAGGTAGTTGTTGGTCTTGGCATCGATAATTTTCGGGTTCGTTACAGCGTCCAGGGCTGTGAAAGTAACCGTAAACGGGACTTCCAGCTGTCCAGAGTTGTGGATGGTGATAAACTGCCGTGTAACCACCTCGCCAAACCGGTAAGGCCTGCTGATATTCCACGGGAATTTAAACCGCTTCTCTACGCCGCTCAGGGCGGCATAGGCATTCTCACCCTTCATCCAGTAGGGATATGGGGCCAGGAGCGCAAACTGGAATTTCGCCTGCCGTGGCTTGGCTTCGATGGTTGGCGTGCCGGTAGGGTGGACCTCCAGGTAGTAGTCATCACAAAAGAGCTTTCCGCCCAGGTCAGGCCGGACAACCTCCATAAGCCGCTCCTTTTTCTCTGGCTGGCTGTCTCCAACGATTATGCCGGAAATGGTCACCGGGCGGCTGTCCACATTGGCAGATCGGATGGTAGTCCCGGTCTGCCCGATGCCCTGAGCCTCGCTGATGGTAACGCTTACGGTATCAATGCCCACGGGCTTGCTGATGAGGTAGCCCCCATCATAGGTGAGGGTAATGGCTGCGCCGTCATCATTTTTATAAACAAATGTTTTCAAAAGATTGTTGAGTGCCATTACAGTGCCCACCTCGCTTGTTCAAACATGGCCTGTGTTGCCGCCGCCAGCTGGATAGGAGTCTGTGGCACGGACTGGATATTCTGCACAATGGTGATCCCCTGGCTGTTGCCACGCCCCCGGCCTCTGCGCCAATCCTCAGCCTCGGGGGCGTTCAGGATTGCTTCTCCTCGGTGTAGGATAGCGGGCATCCCGTTGTAGGGGACATAGTCCGTACCGATTGCATAATGTCCGCCAATCCCGCTGTGACTTCCATCTTCATAGCTTACGCCAACACTTACAGACCTCCCGCCGAACAGGCTATCCCACAAACCGTTAAACCAACTTACAAGGCCATCCCATGCGCTTGATATACCATCTATAATATCTTGCACAATTTGTCTACCAATACCCAAAATCTGAGACGAAGCATTATCAAAGGCAGACACAATTCCGTCAATAAGCTGCGGAATAGCTTGTATAATATCTGGAATAGCTTTGACTAGTCCCTGTATTAATGATAGGACAAGTGTAACACCAGCCACCAACAATTGCGGTGCATTTGCAACAATGAAATTAACCAGCTGCGTGATAATCTCTGTAACTGCTTCTGGTATCTGTGATGCAGATTCCATAATACCGTTACAAAGCATGGTTATCAGCTGCGTTGCAGCACTAAGGATTTGCGGCAAATTTGCAATTATTCCATCGACAAGTGAAGAAATCAGTTGCCCACCCATCTCTAACAATTGCGGTGCAGCATCCAAAATATATGAAAGCCCTTCTTCGATGATTGCAGGTGCGTCGTTACTGATAACGTCGCCCAGTGTGGTAAGCACTTGCCTAACCACAGGCATTACATTTGCAAGTACAGTCTTTGCGGAATCAATTAGCTGCGTCGTTAATTTGCCAATGTCGGCTTTGCTGTTACCTAGCCCTGTCAACCAGTTTGTCCATGCCGCTTTCATGGCGTTCACAGATCCGGAAATGGTATGCTCGGCTTCCTCTGCCGTAGTCCCGGTGATGCCCATCTCGGTCTGAATGGTGTGGATTGCCTCAACAACATCAGCGTAAGACGATAAGTCAAATTTCTTCCCGGAAATTTTGCTTGCCTCAGCCAGCAGCCGTTCCATTTCGGTTTTTGTGCCGCCGTAGCCAAGTTTCAGGTTGTCCAACATGGTATAGTTTTGCTTGGCGAACCCCTGATAGGCATTTTGAATACTTTCCATGCTGCTGCCCATCTTGTTTGAGTTGTCCGCCATGTCTTTCACGGCCATATCCGCATATTGTGCGGATTTCAGAGTATTTCCGCCCAAACTGCTATTTAAGGCTGCCGCAAATCCGGTAACGGTCTCCATGTAGTCATTTGCAGATAGTCCGGCGTTTTTATACGCTTCGTCTGCATTTTCCATTACCGCTTTTTGAGCTGCCATCATTTGAGAGTATTGTGCCGTTGCTTCCTTTACAGGCAATCCGGACGCTTTTGCAAACTGGTTAAACGATTGTTCGCCGGCACCAAACAATGTTTTTACGCCGCCAACAAGCTGCTCATAATTCGAATAGGTTTTGACGGCCATTGTGGACAGAGTAGCAATAGCACCAGCGGCAACAGTTGCGCCTTTTGCGGCAAGTTTCATTCCGGCCCCGGCGGCAGCCCCAATCTTGCTAAAAGCAGTTGTTGCCTTTTTGCTGATATTCCCGATTTTGTTGCTCGCCTTATCGTCTACACTGATTTGCACAAACAGATCAAGTAAACCTGCTATTGTCTTCACCACCAATCTTTTCCAGCTTTTCGCTTATATCCTCAATGATCTCCTCCGCACTCCGTTTATCGTTGTCAGGAGGTTCCAAAAGGTCCGCCAACCGTGTCTGCACATATTCGCCATTCACAACCATTGCTGTATTCTTGGATATGCTCATAATGGCATCTGCAAAATAGCAAATGATGGTCTTTCGCTGATTTTCCAGATTTATTTCATCTGTGATTTTTGCCAAAATGTGCCGAAATTCGCATATCGGGAACCACGCAGGAGGAATCGAAAACAGCGCCCGCCGGTAACTTACTGCGCCAGCTGAAGCAACGATGTAAAAAAACTGATAACGTCCTTGCGTAACAGCACAATACTTGCCGTCACAATGGCGTTCGGCGCTTTCTCGCCATCTTCCAGCACCCACAACCTATCCAGCACAGCGCCGGTCTCCTTGGGGTATTCTTTGCAAAGCCGGAAATAAATTTTTTTAAAATTCCGCTTTGCAACAGTTTCCTTGTTTTCTCCATCTGCAACGGGAGTACGCAGCGCCATAATATTGCTTACCTTGACAAGCTGCTCCACAGCGTCGGCAAGGTCGCAAGTTGCGGGTAGCAGCTGCTCATTGGGCAAATCAAACAGAAATTTCATGTCTTTTCTCCTTTACGCTGCAATGTTTTCCTGCACATAGAATTCCATGGGAACTTCGTCCAGTGCGGAAATGGAAACATGGCCCAGCAGCTCCACGCTGACCTGGCCCTTGCCGTTCTTGGTGGTCTGCAAACTGAAACCGCCGGAAGACAGCACATTTTTCAGGCAGATAGCGGCCAGACCGCCGTCGCCCATGTCGCCAACCCACCACAGCGTGTCGGTAAAATCAGTGCTTTCCAGTGCGGCCTTGGGAACAATCTTGTTTCCGCTGACGGTAGCAGCGCCAAGAGCCAGCTTCAGTGCGGCGGCGGTCATGGTTACCATCGTGAAGCTCATTTTGCACTCCCAGCTTTCCAGCTGCTTCAGTTCCTTGGTGTTGTTTGGCACATTGTCAATGTCCTCGCCGTCATCAACGTAGTTCGCCACGCAGCTGGCCTGAATGCCGCCGGTGGTGGCGCACACAATGTCCGCGTCCGCAGGCTTTGCAGGATTTGCGGGGTCAAATTTGTTCAGGATCATGCCCGCTCCACGCTGAATATTTTTGAAAGCCTCAGACGAAATCTGAGTAAACATATAGTTTTTTCCCTCCTATACAAAAAATTCGGCGGTGATATTTAAACTCCGCCGTTTGATGGTGTTATCCTCATCCGGCACGGCCCGCAAAAATGGGGAGCCTTTTGTAAGCCAGATATAGCCGCCGTCAATATCGACCAGACAGCCCTCCCGGCCTATTGCGTCCCCGATTTGCATCCCCTTCGCTGTGGGTACTGCCTCGGATTCGGTCTTGTACCAGATGTTCACCACCAGTCCAACCGGCAGATCATCAAATCCAGCCGTGGCGAACGAGTATGTGATATATGGCATTTCCTGCTTATCCGGGACAGCTGTCTCCGGGAAGGCAGGAATACCAAAGCTGTTAAAAAACTGATGGAGGGCCTTGTCCGCTGTCATTGGGTCAGCTCCCATCTCTCCGCTGTCACCTGGCACATATCCAGGGTGCCAGTCTTGGGGGACTGCTTATCAGCCCCATTGCTGGTTGCCCGGAAAATCGTGCCGTCGGACAAACGTTTGAAAACGTCATGGAATTCCAAGACAGTGCTCCGCCTGGTGATCACGGTGTAAACAGAGGTAACACCCTCTTTTTCGGCCACTCTGGCCTGCAGGGACTGGTCCAGGACGATATTAGCTTCAAATTCCGCCCCTTCCGTCCATTCCGTGATCCAGCCGCCAGCCCCATCAGGAGTGCGTTTCTTCTCCATCAGGACGCATTTATATTTCAAAAAATTGTCCAGTAGACTCATAGCTTCCTCCATGTCCGCAGCCGGGGACCAAATACCGTCTTCCAGCTCGTTGGTTCGCCGGTGCTTCCGCTCGCTTTGACGTAGGAATACTCCCCTAAAGATTCGGACTGATACGGGCTTTCCAGCTCCTCAGCGTGCTTTGACTGCCAAGCGCTAATTTCATCCGCCATGGCCAGCAGCTCCGGCGGTATGCGGCACTCGGTCACATACCCGGTCAAGGACTCGCCTCGCAGGTCCCAGTTACCGTACACATGGAGTCCATCATTCCGGCGGCTCCCCTCAATCAGGTAGATGTCCCCGTCTTCCAAACCAGGGAAGGTGATGTGCCCGTCCTTGATAGGCTCATCCGCACAGGTCCACCGGTCGCCAGGGAAGAAGTCGTGGAGGTATCGCAGGATTTCATAGAGGCTTACCGCCGATTCGGGTTTCTGTTCCATTCCGCTTTCTCCTTCCTTGGCTGCTGGCCCTTCACGGCGGCCAGAATATCCGCTTTGTTCATTGCGGCACTGACTCCGGCAATGCCGTTTTCCTTGGCGTATTCCAAAAGCTGGGCTTTTGTCATGCCGTCAAAGTCCACGGCTGCCGGTGCGGTGTTATCAATGGTCAGGGCCGCTTTTAACCCCCCGGGGTAACGGTGGCAACAGCAATACCGTCCAGGTATTCCGCCCACAGCTTCATGCCCATGATGGCGTACATATCACCGGTAGCACGGCTGTAGTCGCCCTCCACATGAACACCGATCAGGTTGGTTTCGCCCTTCACAGTGTAGTTCAGGCCCAGCTTTGCAAAGTCGCTATCGCTGGGGTCTACATAGTACAGGTCGATGTTTTCCACAGGTGTAGCGATAACCTTACCGGCGGCGACATACTTATCGGGCAGCAGGAACAGGGTGCTGTAGCCCAGGAAGTTCTGGACATAGGTCAGGCCGAACATGGTCTGGGTGGTAATCTCCTTATCGCCCAGGTAGTCGTAGAAATCCATGATGTTGGCAAATCCAACGACCTCGGTCACGTCCTTGTCCATGCCCATGAATTTGGCAAGGACCTTGCCCTTAGCCTGTGCAAGTGCCTGTTGCCAAGTCTTGGGGGTCAGGGCCAGGGTACCGGTAGCCAGGAAGGTATAGAAGTCGCCCAGAATCTTGTTCTGAAGGGCAACCAAGAAAGCGTCATCCGTCTTTTCCACGGCAACCTCTGCGCCATACTTGGCAACGCCCTCAATGGTCACACTCTTCGCATACTTGGAAACCTCAATGTCACCATAGGCAACAGGGGCTACCTTCATCTTGGTGAATGGGATCTCGTCTCCTTCCGCTACGGTGGAACCGCCTTTCAGGCCGCCGTCCACCTCGGCCTTATAGGATACCAGCTTAGTGCCAGGGGCTTTGCGGATAGGCCGCATAATGCCCAAAATCGTGCGCAGTGCGTCCCAGTTGTCGTCGAACCGGGTCACGAAATCCACCTCTCGGGCGGTAGTCGTGTACTGCGCAGTTGTAGTTACGTTCGTTTTTACTGCCATTTCAACAGCTCCTTTCGATTTTATTCATTTTCGCTTGCTAAGCTTTCCGCAAGCGCAGCCTGCCGCTCTGCGGTAGACAGCAGATACCGGCCTTTATCATCCTTCTTGTAGATTTCAGCCCGGCTCTTTACTCCATCCGTGGTATCGGGCGGTGTCTGGGTCTGGGTTCCGTTCTTTTTGACTTTCCCAACCAGCCCCTTGTAGTCGCCGGAAAGCAGTCCGTCCAGAGCAGCGGTGTCCTTGATGGTTTCCCCATCCAGCGTCAGGCCGTCAATTTCAGCCTTTGCGCCCCGGATCACCAGCGCCATGCTCTCTGCGGGAATGCCCTTTCCCTGGAAATACGCTCTTGCCGCCTTTTCTTTGGCAGCTGCGCTCTCTTTGGCTTCGATTCCGGTCTTGTAGTCCTGGAAGTCCTTGTGCTCCTTTTCGTACTTGGCCTTGTAGTCGTTGCCGCTGCTGTCCTTTTTCAGGTCGTCCAATTCCTTCTGTACGCCCGGAAGCTTTTCTGCGTCGGCCTTGTACGTGGAAATCTGGTCTTTCAGGCCGTTCACGGTGTCGGTGTGGGCCTCGATGATGGTGTCGATCTGTTCATCGGTCAGACCCATGCCTTTGAGAAGCTTTCTTGTAAGTGCCATTTTTTTCAGTCTCCTTTTCTTCGGCCCCTATACCTCGGGGGCGACTGTGATATAAAAACCGCTGTTCTTTTGCGGGTTTTACCAAAAAAAGAGCCGAACAAACCGCATTTTTGCGTCTTGCTCGGCTCCAATTGCCCTTTCCAACACCCAATTATGTTGGAGTAGAATATTTGATTGTTTTTTTTACTTCCAGGACGACATACCCGCCGCCCTTGCGCCGTATCTCTACATCGTTCCCACGCTTCAAAATGGCCTCTATGGCCTTGATAATCTCAGGGTTCATATCTGCGCCCTCAAAAAGCTAAAAAATTTTATTCTTTACGATTCTACGCCCCTTATATCACATTGGAGGGGCTTTGATACACATTTTTGCAATCCACAAGCAAAAAATCGCAAAAGAAAACCCCGCAGCGGATAACCGCCACGGGGTAGGGAAGGGTATATGCAGTTTCGGCAGGTTAGCCGCCGTTTTCCAGTTCATCCTCTAGGATTTGCCGCCATTCGTCCATATGCCCCTCAGCAGCAGGGCGTAGAAATGGGTGCGGTGGTCTTCTGCTTGTGCCCTCTTCCTCAAACTGCGCATATTCAACATCGGTTCCGATATACACAGCGTTGCCATCCACACAGTTTGTAATGCTGTTTCGCAGTCGCCCGGTGATAACGTGGCACAAATCTTTTGCGTAGCTTTCGCATTCCAGCCCGATTCTCACCAATGCCCGGCGAATGGCCGCTTTGATTCCCTCGGTGATTTCCTCTGTGAAATCAGTGATATTCAAATCCACATGGAAATCTCCACCGCCGCTGGAATAATGGGTGTTGTTTGCCATACCTTTTTACTCCTTCGTTAAACCCTATCTTTGAAAAAATCTGCCCAATAGGGATTCTCCCTGTCAAAAATTTCCTTTTCTTCAGCGGAAAGATTCCACGGGTAGTCCTGAAACATATTAAAGAATTTCTTTTTATCAAAGGTAAAAATCCATTCTCCTTTGACATCATCGGCGTTATCCACCCACCAAATTCTATCAGATGGGTTATTTTTGAAAAGCTTACTTGATTGTTCCATATCTGCCCTTCCTTTGTTCGTTTTCTACCGTATTCAGGTAGCCCAACAACGATTTAAAATCATCAGTCCCGAAATTGCTGTCCGTAATGTTAATCATAAAATCCAAATGCTCGCCGTGGCCACTTGCGGATGAGCACCCAAATCTATTGGTAAGTGTATATTTTGGATTCTTATTGAAATTCGTCCATCCACTGTTTACCGCAGACTGTAGTTCCAAGTATTGAAGAACACCGGATTCATTTTTTCTAACAATTGCAGCATGACGGCCTACTCCCAAATAATATTCCTTTCCAATCTCACACTTTTTAAGGAAGTTATTCGCAAGTGTGCAAGAGGTTTTTCCGGCAACATCACCGTAATGCAAAGCAGAAACACCGTCAGCCTTTGACAATTCAAGCAGATTCCTTGACTTTGAAAAAAAGTACCGACTTTCGCCATCTCTAAAATCCAGCACATCCCAGCCCTGCTTTTGCCCGACATACGCAAGCGCAACAGAAGCGCAAGAGCCTCTTGTCTGGTCGCCTCCGGCCAAAGCGGAAATAATCTGGTCATCTGTGATGTTCTTCGTCCTTGTTTTTACCGGATTATAATCCAATTTGACTGTCTTACTTGTCGCTTCCAAATCTTCAAGCAACTTTTTATAATGGCTTTCGCTGGACTTGATGGGCGTGGACAGAATGTTTTCTTTTACCATACCGATATTTTGTGAATAATCTGTGATAGTTTGCCATTTATTTTCGCTTGATATTTCTTTCCCAGCCTTCCACTCCTCATAACTCGCCGCGCCCAGCTTGGCCGCTCTGGGTGCATTCTGGTCGTGGAATTTATCCACAGATACAACGGTGCATCGGCAGTTGTACACCAGATACCCCGGTGCGCTTGGGTCTCCGGGGTATTCCAGCTCGTAGCCGTCAACCTTGAATTTCTCGCCGATATCCACCATTTGCCCATCAAGAAGCCGGTGGGCGTGGCGTGTTCTCCCATCCAGAGTAGCACGCCACATTTGTTTCAGCTGGATTCCCATAGCTGCCGCTTGCTTGTAAGTGTTGATTCTCCCGGCACATTCCGCCGCAGTGGTGGCCGTCCGGGCACTCCGGATAGCTGCCGTGCGGTCCATGCCAAGTATCCTTTGCAGCCGGTCCCCGATGTGTAGTATTGATTCGCCCTGCAAAATTCCCTGTGTAATGGCTATGTTCAGGTGTTGCCGGTTCCACCGTTCATCCAGCGGCACATTGACGGAGGGGAGTGGGAGGATTTCTGGTTTCTCTCGAATCAGGCGCTCAACGGTGCTGTGGTCGTAGAGCGTCCAGGACAGATCAAGCCCAGTGTCACGCTCGATGGAGTACGCCGCATAGTTGGCGTTTAGGGCGTACACCTCCGTCAGGTCGCCACGGACAATCTGCATGGCTATTTTATCCGAATTGACGTAATCCGCCGTCAGCGTGTCAACCAAGGCTTTCAGACGGCCACTCTCAACCATTTTCCCTTTACGCCATGCCAGATAGTCAACTTTCGGCAGCTTCCCGGCATACACAAGGGCGGCTTTCTGCTTGTCCAGACGTTCAAAGTCCTTGTACCACTGCGCAAGCTTCTGCTGCATCTCCTCGGATGCCTGCTTGTAGACAGCGGCCACACGCTTTTCTAGCGCTTCAAGCCGCTTGTCCGTCTCCCGGTGCCCATAGTCGGACATAGGTTAGCCCTCCGGCGGCTGCTGTTCCTGCCGTTCCTTCTGTTCCTCCTGGTTCTCTTGGAGCTGTTGCGTATTCTGCAACAACTGATTCTCCAACGCCCCCATGCGCTTCATATCGGCCTCGTCCCGGCGGCGCAGGATGTCCGGAACCTCTTCGGGGAGGATAAATGGCAGATGGTTGAGGATGGTTTCATCGTCCAGGTATTCAGCGGCGGACAGGATCATGTTGGTTTCCTCTGCCTGGTTGATTACCTTGTTCCACTGGAAAGAAGGTTCCGGGTTGTCGATACCAGCCACGGCGCAAATTTGCCGAATGAAAGCAATCAGAAAGTACTCGAAGTCCGCACATTTGTTATCCTGTGGCTGATACGCTGCCGCAATCTCCGTGGCGGTCTTCTCAGCCCCAGCCAGGGCCACCACGTCAAGCATCTGGGCATCTTCGTACAGATCCCGACGCAGGATGTCCAGCATCGTCTTTCTGGCTTCTACGGGCACGTCCAGCGTCACAGGCGTGGCATCTGCACCACCGTCACCGTCTCCCTCTACAGCGGCAGCCCGGACAGACCGGATGCGCTGCACAAACTTGGCAAGGTCGGGGTCGTCCATTGCGCCGGTGTTTTTCAGGAGCCAGTACACGCCAGAAGCGTCAATCTGATTGGCGAATCCTGATTTCACAAAGTCGTAGCAGTCAATTGACTCTCGCAGTCCCACAATCTCGCTCTCGCGGGTGTCGTTGCCGTAGAGCACAGCAATTGGAAGGCGGGTATAGTTCTCGTAGCATTGATCCATGATTCCCAGATCGTTCCCAATCTCTTTGAGCACATAGCCCCGCTTTTCCGCCATCTGCTGGGCCGGGTCGCTGCCCATTGCGCTCCACTCGCTGATTCCATCCGGCTCGTAGAGTGTTGCCCGGAAAATCTGTTTGTTGCCCACGTCCCGGAACCAATACCGGATACCGGCCATAAGCTCAGAGGTGTTTTCATCGGGCAGGGGAGTGAAGCCGGGGTTTCCGGGGGTATCGGCGAAGGAAAACACTTCTAGGTGGTCCAGATTCCAGTAACCGTATGCCACGCCTTGAGCCAAGGCCAGCTTTGCCGCCTGTTGCAGCTTGTTGTCGATGTCACTGCCCAGTTTTTCCTTTCCGTCCATGGTCACGCCGTTTGCCAGAATGTACCCTGCCTCCTGTGTCACCAGGCGGCGAAACATCAGCGTTTTGAGCCGGTAATCACTGGACCAAATATCTCTTGTTTTGTTCCCGGACAGGGTAAAAATGGTCTTTTCCAACTGCTCGATGGTTAGATTTCGCTTATTATAATAAGCCATCCCAACCACGGCGTTTTTGTATGCCTTACTGCCCATTTGGTCCCGGACAGCGTCCCGAAGGAACTCTCCTACGGTGCCCTTGGCAATGGCTTCCTGCAAATCCTGGTATGTTTTCATTTGTCCCTCCAATGTGTAATATCACAGCAGAGCCGCCGCAGCCGGTGGAAGCTCCGTGTTTTTCTTTACCTTGTACCGCATGATTGTGTTGCAAAAATAGCGGATATCGTCCATAGCATGGTCATTTTCTTTGACGACGCTATCGTCATTCTTTTTTTCGTCCCAGCAATATAGGCCAAATTCTCGAATGCTGTCTACGCAAGAGCGGTGTATTTTGATGTTACCGTCTTTTAAATAGGTGGCGGTCCTCCGGATACCGTCCAGCACATTGTTATTTGCTGCCAAAACCTTAAATTTTCGCTTTTTCAAGGACGTGATAAATGATGCTGCTGATGGGTCTACAATTACTCGCTTAATCATGTAGCCACGGGCCAGATCCTCAATTGCGTCACAATGTTCTTCATCCGTTTTGTTCCGGTTGCTCTCCCTTCCCGAATAGTAGTATTCCTTGATTCGGACGGCTTTATCACCAGTGACGCTCCACAATCCAGCGGAACAGGGGTTTCTTGTTCCGTAGTCTACAGATATGTAATACTCTGCTCCTTCCGGGCAGTCGTCGGTGATGTTGGCTTCCCCGAAATCATACACCAGGCCTTCCGCCAGCACCCACAGACCCAGGATGTACCGCTGGTAAAATACGCCGGTATACATCCGCTCGTATCGTTCCCGGATTTTTGGAGCAAGACTCAGGTTGTCGGACATCGTGAAATGCACATGGAGCGCATTCATTTCTTTCGCCGCCAGCACCCACTTTTTGTTAAACCAGTGCTCCGGGCCGCCAGGGTTGCAGTTAAACCACAGTTTGGAGCCATCCACGGAACACCGGGCCGTGACCTGTTCCACAAAGGACTGTGGCATCAGGGCCACCTCATCCAGCAATGCTCCGGCTAGGGTAATGCCCTGGACCAGAGTATAAGAACTTTCATCACGTCCTCCAAATAGATAATAGACGTTCTCCCGTCCGCATCCATCCGAAACAATGAGCTTGTGTTCCTGCTGTTTTTCCTCGATATGGAGATCAGGCGGCACCCAGTCGGACAGATGGATAATTACATTCCGGCGCAAGCTCTGGATGGTCCGCCCACAAATACCGAACGTTTGTCCGTTAAACCGTGACATACTCCACAGGATAAAGCCCACAGCCATACTGACCGTTTTCCCCGATCTGATGGAGCCGTCGCAGATGATAGCGTCCCGGTCCTGGAATTTCGGCTGATTCCACCAAAGCATAGCCAGCTTTTGGCGCTTACTCAACTTCTGGTAAATCATCCGTGTTTATCTCCCCAGTGGCCGCAATGGCTTCAAGCAGGTTGTTTTTCTCCCCAGTCCCGGCACTCTGATCTCGCTTGTCAAACAGGCCGTATCGCTTGCCCAAAAGCTCGGCAGCCTTTAACCGCTCCTTTTCATCCGGTGACTTCTCCATTTCTCTGGCCTGTGACATATAATCGCCGATGTTTTCTACAACCACAACGGATGCCCTAGACCGTCCACGCATGACAGACGTGAGGTATTTTAGCACTTCATCCTGATTTGCTATCAGCTGCGATTCTTTTTCGGCCATCCGCTGGTCAATGCAATTTTTGATCTGAGGTTTTATGAGGTTGTCCGCAGCTGTGCGATATGCTGTTTTAGGCGAATACCCGGCTCTGATTGCGGCCTGGGTAGCGTTCAAGTCAATCAAATATTCATCCACAAATCGTTGCTGTTTTGCCGTTAATTTTGCCACAATCTCACCACTTTTCTAAAATATTTGTTGACATTCGCACTATATCGTGCTATAATAAATATATCAAATGAGAGGGGGTGAATCCAATGGGCAAGTACGAAAAGAAGCCCATCAGACACGTCAACTGGCGGCAAACCTTAGTTGATGGACTAATGAGCTTCTTCGTTGGGCTGGTGTTGATGGTAATCGGTAAAATCATTGACTAAACCCAGCCACCATACAGGGGGAAACCCCTGTATGGTATGCCCATTATATCAAACCGTTGTCTGTCCGTCAATTGTTTTATTAGGAGGTAAATATGGGTATTGTTGGTACTGTGGGTCTTATCGTTGTGGTATACTCCGTAATTAAAATCTGCGTAGCTGCGTACCACATCTGGAAGGAGAAACACGATGGAAAATGAATATCTGTCCGTCACCGAATACGCCCAAAAGGTGGGCCGGGATGTTTCCAGAATCCGGCGTATGCTGATTGCCGGAACTCTGCCAGGAAAGAAAATCGGGAATCAATGGATCATCCCTGCCGATGCCCAATTGCCGGATGATAAGCGCATCCGGTCTGGAAAGTATATCAAAGCAAAATCCGAATAGCACGGTAACCCTGTCACTATGGCAGGGTTTCCCTTTTATCACTATTTTATATCGAGCGGGGGGGCAATGATACACATTTTTACAAAAACCCCATTTCCTGCGCCACGGCGTAAATAAACTCTTTGTTCCAGTTACAAGCCGTACCCTCCGATATATTCAGCTGCACGGCGGCACCAGGAACATTGTACCGCCGTTTGATATAAACCAATTCTATCAGCGCCAACCGTTCATCTCCCCGGTACTGGCCCTTTGTTCGGGCCAGTACCTTTTTCACGGCCATATCTGATATGGATTCCTGCAAGGTCGCTGGGACCTTGCCGCCTACGCTGTGCATAATTGATTTTTTTACATAATCGTACCACCAGTATTTCGGCCTAGACAAAGCCCCAACTCCTTTCTCAGCATAACTATCAAACGATAGTCGTATTGGCAAGCCCAGCCATAAAACTAATCGGTGTTGAAATTGCAAGCAGCTTTGTAAGCGCCGCCATTCGCTTCACCGTTTTTGCTTTGCTTGCCGCTTCATACAGTGCCGCAATACATCCGTATCCCTCCATCTTGTCCACGGCCAATACGTAGGATGTTGCCTGCAATGCTTCCGAAAACCATCCAGGAACGCTGCCACCCATATAGGTTGCCATAGTCCTACGGATAATCTTTTCAGGATCAACCCCATCATCTTCTTCGGTTTCTTCCCATACTCCGTCCTTGGCGACCTGCTTAATAGCTGCCGCCTTCCGTTTCTTCCGCTTTTCGGCGATCCGCTTTTCCTCCGCTTCTTTCAGAGCATGAAAAGTCATTACGTACACATCTTGTGCGAAGTCTGTGGTAACCGGAATCAGCGGGGCGATAAAGTTCCAGCAGTCCATGTAGGTGAGTTCATTGCTCATTTTTTTGCTTCTTTTCCAGCCATTGCAGGAATTTCTCTCTGTTCCGGCGGTATTCATGGATAAGGCGTTAATCATTGTTTTTCTCCTTCCCTTTCCCGTAGCTGCAAAAATCGCTTTCTAAATGTCTTCCGCGCCGCTTCCTGCATCCGCCTTCCAATTCTAGCAGGTCTTCGCCATTGCGGGAGCCCCTGCTCCCATACGGTTCCCAGAACTTGCATTCCCGGCACCGGATGACAGGGACGGCATCAACGGTTGGCGAAATGTACTTGATTATGTACGCCGCTTCCGTGTACCCCTCTGCCAAACTATCAAGATGCTTTTCGCCTTGCTTTATCAGATTTTTCGTATTCTGGTACTCTGCCCGGAACAATTCCAGTGCGTTGTCTGCATCAATCAGCCGCATTTTCCGCACCTCCTGGATTAACACAGCACCTTTCCGAAATGTAGAACCCGTACCCAGGGCGCAAAACACGCTCCACGGGGATTCCAAACAACGTTACCGTTACCTTTCCGTTCTGCCCCCTAATCAAGGCAACCTCCCTTGTGGCTTCCGTGACTACATCATATGCCCCACGTTCCAACAGAATGGCCCCTGGATCATGACCAATTCGTTCTTTGTACAAAAGCACCGCCACTTGAATAGTGGTCAGTAACCGGTTATTCAGAGTCATTTTCCTTTTCCTCCCTTTCCAGAAACGCCCTCCAAATCCATTTTAGCGCCGCAGTGGCAATACGGGTATCTCCGGAAAGCCTCCCCGTATTCTCCGAATATCAGCAGACGGTGCAGGTTGAAGTTATCAACTTTGCGGCCACACACGGAGCATTCCAGGCATAAGGTACGTTCATCCGAAACCCGGATATTCCATTTCCCGCGCCGCACAGGCTCCACATCGGCGGGCAAAACGCAGTCTACCAGGTTGCAGGCACATTCCGCAGCATCTTTAACCAGAAGTACGGAAAGTATCTGCTTGGCCGCCTCCCGGCTTATGTAATCATCCATTGTCAGCCCTCCTGTTCCAATCCTCCGCCGCCATGGTAACGGCCCGTTCCATTGTTGCCGCACCATGCTGCACCGCTAGGTGTCCCCGCCGAAACAGCGGCTTGCACCGCACCTCCACCCAGGCCCCGCAGCACCCGAATGCACGATACCGTACCTTCGGAATCCGCCCGCAAACCGGGCAGGGCTTCAATTCGATTTCTTTCATCGTTATCTCCTTCCTACGGCAAATCCCAATAAGATTTCATTTCCTTGCCGATCTCCACCGCCAACTTCGTGGCGATGATTCTGGCGTGTTCGTACTGGGCTTTTATACCCAGTTTATAATTGCCTTCCCACTTCTTTTTCGGGTGCTTTTTAGCTTCCCGAATATTCGCATCGTTCGCCGTTACAAGTTCTGCTTGGTACAGATTTAGCAGCCGTACAAGCTCCTGCTTTTCTGCAATGTTCATTTTCCAGCCCTCCTGTCCCCTAAAATCTGGTCAATCACATCCATACATTCGGCTACGATCTCCTCGGTGGTCCACTTTTTTGCAAAACCGAACGCATATTCGTGCATTTTCCCAAGGTATCCGTCATAGTCCATGTAGTGTGCATAATCCCACCCGATATAGCATCCTTCTCGTTCTACAGTTGCTAACCTATAATTGGTATAAGTCACGCCGCCGTGACAGACTATATCATCTGGGTTGATTTCCATGCTTCCGATTGGAGCAATGTCCACATAAGCGCAAGGATGTGTTCCGAAGCTAAGCACGTAGTATGGGATTCCATGGTATTCACCGTCTGCAAGGCGGATGGGTCCAATTCGGTGATCGCAGTATACCATTGGTTCTAGTTTCTCCATGTTATCTCCTTCCCGCCCGGGTTGCCCCCCGGGCTTTTAAATGCCTCGATTTCGAGGCGGTTAACCATCATTTCCGTGGATGCACGAAAATGATCTAGCCAAACCTTTTTTTCGTTACCGCCATGGGGAACTCTTCAATCTCGCTTGCCCACAGGCAGCTCCCTTTTCCGTTCAGCTGCTCCCAGATAAGCGGGAATCCGCCGATCCCGTCAAAAAGGCTTGCCATGGTTGCATCACGCTCATACTGGGCGCAAATCCGTTTCAGCACCCATTTCCAGGGCGGTAAAGCAATGGAGTTGCCAAGAGCTTTGTATCGGCTAGAATCGGTGGTTTTTCGTTTCTTACCCTTGCCGTCCACCCATTCACCGATGTCCGTCCAGCCGTCCGGGAATCCCTGCAAGCGCTCACACTCCAGGGGGGTCAGCCGGCGAACCGTCATAGCCTCTCGGACTACGTTGTTCAGGTTCAGGCTTTGGCCACCCGTGGATTTTGCTTGCAGCGTCCCGTTTGTATCCGGGTTTTCGGTTCCATGCCGGCAGTCCACGGCGCACACAAGATTTGCGGTTCCGTCCTTGCCGTCCCTGGCCTGGCAGGTCCCGGCTACGTTGTCCAGGTCGTAGCTCCCAAAGCGCTGTTGCCGGAACATAATTGGCACGTTTCCGCCACCGGTCCCCATTCTGGAGGTCAATGTGTGGCAGGGTTTCCCAGGCTCCGGGCGGCTACGATTCACAGGGCTTGTGATTTGCGCCGGGTCAAACACTGTCACAAGGGGTTGGTGCCCGTGCTCCTGCGCCCGGAGTGTGCCGGAAACATTCTCGGTCACGCCCATCACTCTTCCGCCCTGGTCGTTGAGGCAGAAAACCGTCTGGTCGTTGTTGCAACCCAAAGTCCCGGAAAGCTCTTTTTGTACTAAGGCTCCTTTACCGCCTCCGTCACAGCCCCCCCCGGATTCTGACTGCATAAGCAGCGCCGCTTTCAGAGCTTCCGGCAGGTCTTTTCCTCGTCTCGCTGCCCGGTTGAGGATCCCCCGACAAGCCCTTGCGGACAAATAGTATTTCGGGTGCGGTGAGACCTCCAAAATCTGCGACAAGTGCGATTCTACGCCGTCTCTGGGGCACTCCCCAAAACTGTGCATCGAGTACCCGCCAAGCAACGCTCCATCCGTCACCCATGAGGCATCCGCTTGTAGGCCATCCTTTTTCAGGCACAGGAACAGGGGGGGCTTCCGGCTCGATGACCCTGACCGCTTCTTCGAGGACTGCGGCAAAGTCTTTTCCGTGGTTGGAGCTGAACGCTCCGGGGACGTTCTCCCAGACCATGTATCGTGGGCGAATAAGCTCACCTGTCCGTCCATTTGCTCTGTCATGCGCTCTCATCTCCCTGATGATTCTGATTTTCTCCATGTACAACCCTGACCGCTCTCCGGCAAGGCCGGCCCTTTTTCCGGCAATGCTCAGGTCTTGGCAGGGGCTACAGCCGATGACCACATCCACAACAGGAGCAGTGTAACCGTTGATTTTGGTTATGTCGCCAAGGTGGATCATTTCTCGCTTTCCCCCACCGGTGACCGGAGCCAGGCCCATAGACACTCCTCGCACCCTGGCATATCCTCGCAGACATCTTCAAGCCTCCCGCAGATAAATGTTCCGGTACTTAGCAGCTTTGCCAACTCCTCGTCCGTCATCTCCCGGATGCGGTCTGCGTTGGTCTTAGGTTTTTCTGTCATATCGCATTTCCTTTCTTTCTACGCCTTACGGCCCATTATCCCGTAGCAACGGCTCTTTCCTGAGCTTCCTCTGCAAGCATCCGCTGGATAGCCGATACTACGTCGGCATCAAGTTCCTGCTGTGGCTCCGGCTTTTTCGGCAGCTCATCCGTCCACCGCCCCTGATTCAGCCAGGTGGCCGGATTCGGGATGTACTGGCCGCCGTCCTTACTCCATTGGCTACTGCACTTCTGGCGCTCAATTGCCGCCACAAGTGTTTCAACAGGGACTTTCACCCTGTCGAAAGCTTTCCGAGCAGGCTGTTTGCCAACTTTCGTCGGGTAGGCATTCCAAAAAATCTCGAATTCTGCGTCTGACCGTTTCGCCCCCTTGGGGGCTATAGGGGTAATACTATTGGTTTTGGATTTGGCTTTGGTTTTGGATTCGGTTTGGCTTTTTTGGGTTTCTTCAAAAACCGATGGGTTATTTTGGGTTTCCGAAAAACCCATTGGGTTATTTGGGTTTTCTTGGGTCTCTTCAAAAACCGCTTGCTTTCTCGGTCTCCCGCCTTTTCTGCCGTTTTCAGCGTTGGATGTGTTGCGCTTTTCGTAGCTTTCATTATACCGATCAATGGTGTTCCGGCAGCGCTTCCAGAATAGACGCTCGATTCCTTGTAACTCCGGCTCTTCGCCGCTGATGGAATACACCTGCATAGCCCGTATCAAGCGGCCATATTCTTCATCACTCAACCCGTCCAGCTCTTCCAAAAACTCAAACGGAATGGGCGTGTACTCTCTAGCCATAGGCTACACCTCTCTTATCTGGATACCGTACCGTTCTAACATCAGCTTTTTCTTGATCCTGTATACTTCGGTCCTGTAGCCCTTGGCATCCTCAACGACGGTCTCACCATTCCGGATGTAGCAAAAGTCGGCTATGTAGCTGCACTCATGTTCCAGGAGCTTCCCGGGCTTCCTCTGGCCTTTCCTGGGGCCTTTGGTGTAGATCGCATTGCTTGGGGCGTGCTGGTCGGGGATCAGTTGGAATTTGGTTTGCCGCTGGAGGAAGGATATCACCCCGGCACGTTCCAGAAGTTTAAGCTCCCGGTATCGGGCCGCCTCTCGCTTGCTGTCGAATTGGATGCCGTCCACCATGATTTTGGTATTTCCGTATTTTCGTCTTCTCATTGGGGCCTCCTGGTTTTATTACGGCCCTGGGGCGGTGTGCCCCAGGGTGATATCAGTTAGAAGGGCAGCTGGGCGTCGTCATCCTCCAGCATCGCGAAGTCAGAGTATGGAGCGCTGGCGGGAGTTGAGTAGCTGTCGAAGGTAGGAGCGTCATAGCTTCCAGCCGTGGGGGCTGGCTTGTTCTTCAAAGGTTTGTCCTTGGGAATGGTAAAAGCTCCATCTTCCACGGCGTCCACACTGATGGCCCGGAAGGGACGCACGGCCCAGCCGGTTTTCCCTTCGTATTCCCATTCCTCATTTCGGAACAGGATACCGATTTCTTTCTTTCGCAGGGACCGCTCGTCCCAATCCCAATGGTAGCCCCGGTTGGATTCCTCCACAGCGGTCGTAAAGCCCTTTAAAATGGATTTCGTCCACTCGTCCTTGTCGCTTCCGTCGTCCTTGGGCAGCCAGAGGCGCAGGACGCCTTTCCACTTCTTATCTGCCCTCTGGTTCCGGTCAAAGTCCTCCTTGTAGTATCCGGCCCACTCACCGGCGGAGATGTCAAACCCCACGTACAGCTGGTCGCCGTAGCTGCTGTTTTGGATATTGGCCTGTACGATGGTGCAGACGTAGGCACCCAGGGGGAGTTTTTGGCGATCAGATGCTGCCTGGACATTGTCCCAATTGTTCGGTCTGGTAATCATTTTTTATCGTTTCCTTTCTTGTTGAGATCATAATATTCCCGGATGGTGTTATCTACGGCTTTCAAATCATTATCAATTTCAGCAGGGAACATTTCCATCGGAGATTTACAGGTGTTTGTCCCGTCGCTCTGGGTCTCAAAGACGTGCTTCTTGCCGTCCGTGTAACACAGCAGGACGATAGAAAATAGGCCCTCCAGGGTTAGCTGATTGTCCAGCATCTTGCCCAGTGTCTTGGCCCGTGTCTTGCCGGTGTTGCTGTCCTGGTCGGTGTGATGCAGGAAGTACACGATTACGTCCGGCGGGGTCTGGGTGATGACGAACTGTACCAGATTGTAAAAATGCAGGGCCATATCGGTATATTTGCCGTAGCCGGTCTCCTTGGCCTTGGCGAAGGATTCAAAGCACATCAGGTATTGGCTGTCATCAATAACAAATGCTTTTTTGGGGCTGTTTTTGATGGCCCCCATGATCCTGCCATAGTCGCAGGTGTTGGCAATCGGCAATTTCTTACGGAAGGGGAGAGGCTTACCGGCCACGTTGATAATACTTACATCGGCAGGCTCAAAATTCCGCAGGCTGGCGGATTTACCACTTCCGGATTCGCCCAACACAAGTACTGGAATGCCCATTTAAATTCCCTCCTTATCCTTTTCCCACAGGCCGCTTTCTTCCGGCCTGTGAACTCTTGCGTTCATGTAGATTTCCTCGTCCATCAGCGGATCCTCAAACTCTCGCCCCGGTCACCCAGGACGGCGAAAGGAAGGGATTGACCATTTTCTAGGGCTTCCCGGATTTTGCCCATATCCGGCTCTCCGGGTTTTCTCCATCTCTCCGGGACCTCATCTAGGAGCTTTACAGGGCGACTACCGCCGTTTCCTTGGATGGCGAAGGAGTACAGGGCAGTTTTAAAACTTGTCCGGCCTGTTGACTTCATGGAGGCGTATAAGGTAGCTTTCAAGCGGTCACGGCGATTGAGGATAAACTTTTTACGTTCCTGGAGACGCTTGATTTCTGCATCGATGGTTGCAGCATCACCAGCCAGGTCTCCAATAAATCTGGCATAATGGTCGGCTTTGATGTCCATGTCAGCCTCGATCATTTCGAGGGTATCAAAAACCGCCGTCTCGTCTGCTTCTGGGTCAAGGAGTTTTTTGAAAACCTCGTCCCATTCTTGGGCCATATCGTTCATAGTCAGATTCATATTGACAAATCCTTTCTTAACGGTTAAAATAACCGTGTTATCTAATTCCTTTCTGCGTGCCGCTCCTGGGTCTGATCCGCCCAGGGGCGGCTTTTTATAGCAGCTCAGCAGTTTCAACGCCTAGTGCCTCAGCAATCCGGCCCAGCAGGGACAAGGACGGCTCTTTCACGCCTGCCTCCACCCGGGCAATCATGGTCTGCCCCACAAGTACCTTTTCGCCAAGCTCCGTCTGAGTCATCCCGGCAGCTTCTCGCAGGGCCTTCATTTTTTTGTAGTTCATACATTTCACCTCACAGATAAATTTCATCTTCTACGCCGTGGATTTCGGCGGAACTTACCAGGTCGCCTTTGCAGTCGTTGCAAATGGTCAGAACCGTTTGCCCCATTCCCAGGGAAAACTTTACCTCGCCCACCCGGATCAGGCCGCCGCAGCAATCGCACTTGATAGCATCCCGGTCCGCTGCTGCTTCTCTGGCCTCTGCCTGGGCGGTGGCATCGTAACAATACGGGATCATACTAGCCTCCTGTTATCTACAGCTATTCTGGAGCCTGGCCCGGTTGGCCCGGACCAGGGAAAACACATCTTCGTCCTGCCTGTCAAAGTCCCTGGCTTGCCGCACATCACAGCAACCCGCTTTTTATTGCAACATCCGAGTAATACAACCCGTTTGTCTTGCGAACAATTCTGCAACTATCCCCAGTTGCAAATTTTTTTAGTGCTGATTGCAACACAGAACACGCTTCAATTCTTGCGCTTAGGGTATTACCTTTGCAATTCATTAAGAAATTTCTGAAAGCAATCGCTGCTGACTCTGAATCATCTTTTGCAAACCCAGTGTTTACAACATCGACAAAACGAAATAGTTTTTGCTCGTTATATCCAGCCAAAATAGCGCTTAAAAGTCCGTATGCAGCCCATCCGTTTCTAAAGGTTTTGAACGTTCTTGTTCTGCTTTGGCATAAGGCTGATAAAATGCCTTGGCTGTTTTGGTGTTTGACCAGAAAATCGTGAATTTCATTGTCAGACGGCATTGTTATGTTTTTGACATAGTAAAAATGGATTCTGGCCATTGCTGGTTCCCATTTTTGCACATCGTAATGCATATTCATTTTTAACCATTGTTCTGTATTGCGATTTCGGCCACGGTCAAAAGTTGTGCAATCTGAATCACGCATTACTATAAATTCGGCGTTTTTTCCGGATTTAACAACAGCGTTTAGTCTATGATGTCCATTAACCAAATGTCCTTCCTTGTCAAAAGTGATTGCATCGTTCGAGCAATCCCACGACTCATTTTCCATATCACGGATATATTTTTTTACATTTTTCATGTCTAAACGCCGATTCCCGGCGCTTGTTTCCAGATATTTAGCCGCAATATCTGGTGTTATCAGCTCGAAACATACAGTTTTCGACATTCTACACCCTCCTTGCTCGATTAAAATGCCCGGGCGATTTCACCCACGGCCCCGGCCATGGCTACGCCGGTGACCATTGCGGCGTACCCTGTGTGTATCGCCCCGGTCCCGCCCAGGATTGCCGCAGCTCCGGCCAGCATCGCCGTTCCCGTCGCCACGATCACGCTCTCCAGGCTGGGACCTGTCCAGGCTGGGGCCGTCCTGGTAGGGCGGCGGTTGGCTTTGCAGGCCATACTCACCGCTTGGTCCATTTCCATTTCATACCGCCGGTCACTCTGGCGGCGGCTGATCCGCTCTTGCATTGCCCGGATTTCCTCCGGGGTTGCGTCCTTGATGCTCATGTTATCCAATCCTTTCCACTTTTCTTGCTGGTGGGAGACGGAGTTGAACCGCTCGTCCATGGGTGTGAAATCCCAGGCATCAACCGTGCCCGCCATATGTCCGGGATTGCCCGCCCGGTCGGGGCCGTCTTTCCGGCTGCCAAATTAGGAGGTATTCCGATAGGGGAGGGCGGACTTGAACCGCCCTTCCGTAGGGAGAAGAGATGTAAGAACCCTACTCGCCGTGCTGGCCCCCCGTATCTACTGATTTACGCACCCTCTGGCGAAGGACTTGATCTCCTTCTCGGAGTAGCCCAGGAAAAGGAGAACTGTAGAGATGTCGGGTTTTAAGAAATCAACCAGCTTTTGTATGGTGGTAACGCTCATTTTGGTATCACCAGCTTCGTTTTTTCGAAGCGTAGAAGCGTCAATACCAATTTCTCGTCCAAGGGCCTCCATGGAATCAATATCGATGTCACAGCGGCGCATCTTGATCTCCTTCCAAAAGGCTTCTTTTGCCTTTATTCGGTCACACTCGGCGTACTTTTCCGCTAATTGCCTGATTCTCGGCATTGTCTCCAGCTCCTTTCTGCTTTTTGCCCTGCCATCATCAGCGCCTGGCGGGCGGTCCCGGCGGACGGCCCGAAGGCCGTTTCGGCTTATTTGGCTTTCTCCCTATACGGAGCAACATCACAGTCCCGTACAATCTGTATCAATCCGTTATTCGCTTCGTAACTTTTTTTCCCGTTTTCTTCTATGTATTTAAGAGTTACAACAGAGCCGATTTGGAAGTGGTGGTGGCAGTCCGGACTTTTGTTCGACATGATGACGAACTTATCGCCAATCTTTGGCTTGCTGGCTTCTTCTAGCTTGCCAGCCTTCTTCTCAAAAAGCCGCTCAACGGCGACCCTTGCGCCCTCCGCTCTGCTGTAGGCATCCTTAGGATTGCACCAGGCGTTCTTGACTTTGACTACTCTTCCATTCTTGTTAAGCTCCGCTACAGTCATGCGACCACAGAAGCGGATGGTAACAGAGAGGTTTTCATTGGCGGGCTTCTTCTGCTCGGCAAGGCCGGAAATCCATTCATCCCTGAAATAGTAGCCAGGAACGCCGAACCACTTGCAGAAACACTTCTGAGTCGGGTCCTTCGGCTTTGCATCCTCACTGTAGTAGTAGGGAATGCCGCCAAACTCTTTCACCATACTGATCGTGATTTCTTTTCCGAGAAATCGTACCATTTCATCAACATATTTTTTGGAATCAGGCCGCTCGCTTACAATCCGCACCTTATCTCCAACTTTATACTTTGCCATATAAAAGCTCCTTTCAAAATGGTTCATTGGGTGATTTCTGTATCGGGCGGGTTGCCCCGCCCGTTGTGTTACTGGTTTACCCGGATGGTGTAGGCGGGAACTCCGTGGGGGAATCCGTATCCGCAAGCCGTATCGTTCCGGTTGGCGGCGTTCATTGCGTCCACCGCATTGCTGGCCTGTTTCAGGCTCTTCCAGCTTTCAATCTTGGCTTCGCAGCCATCGGGGAACTCTGCCCAGATCTCAAAACGCTTCATAGTGTGATCCTCCTAAAATGTTGTCTTATTCCTTGAATTTTTGTTGTGTATGTGCTATATTGTAGGTGGTTTATTACTATGGTCATATTATACACACTAATTTAGTGATTGTCAAGCACTAAATCACTATTTTCGTGAAAAATTTCAGGAGGTGAGTCCAATGAATTTTTCAGAACGTCTACTTGATCTCATGAAAGAAAAAGGGGTTAAGTGGAAGATGGTTAGCGGAGATTTGCAAATTGGAATCAACCAGAAACGATACTGGGAGACGCACGACAATCTTCCGGATGGTGACACGTTAAAAAAACTTGCTGACTATTTTGGTGTTTCTATCCCATATTTGATTGGTGATACTGATGATAGAGGCGCAAAAAAAGCCCCTACGCCCGGAACGAACGTAGAGGCTATGTATATTGCGGAGCTGGCTAACAGTTTGCCGGATCAGCAGCGAAAGGAAGCGGTTGCTTATCTGCTTGCGCTTCGGAAAGAAGCTGATTCAGAAAAGTGACAAATTTTTCCTGTTTTTCCTCCGGTAAATCCATGTAGATGGCCGCAATTTGTTCGGTTGTCATAGCGTTTTCTTCCTTTCGCAAATAAATTTATAGATTAGGGATGTGTTGCCAATGCCAAAGTGTAGCAGGTGTGGTCGAAAAGGCTTTTTCTTGAAACTTGAAAATGGATTGTGTAGTAACTGTGTAGCCACTACCAAAGTGGAAGAGGAAATAAAAGCACTTTCGGAAAAGAAAGATATTCTTCAAGGCGAACTGGATAGGGTTTCTGAAGAGCTCTCCGATAGTGAAGCGACATACAAAAAGTTAGCCGAAGAAGCCAGACAAGACGGTGTCAAACAAGCGGAAAAAGAAATGGCCGATAAAATTGCAGAATCAAAGAGGATTTTGCAAGAAAATCTTTCCCAGGCAACAGCAGCGGAATCAAGGCAGCTGATTGCAATGGAAGCAGAACGGAAGTCTGAAAAGAGTGTTGCGTCAGTAGATAAGAAAATTCGCAAATTCAAGGAGCTGCTTTCTTCCGTTCAAAATGCCATTGATATGTCTGCTACGGATTATCCAGAGTCTCCGGAAGAAATCTCTAGACTGCTGTCGGAATTGGACGATTTACTGTCTCCTTCCGTAAAGGTTGAATTGCAATGCCTTGGTATGCGGGACCTTCGCAAGCGGTACAAAGAAAACGAAAAGCTGATACTGGAAGTTCTTGATAAGTACAAGGCACGCTACACCACCAAGGCCAACTCCGCAATCTACGCACTCACTACCATAGCCGCAATTTCAGAATTGCAGAATGTCCTTGCTAATCTGAAATTTGGAAATCTGGAAAAGTCTGTGGATCAGATGAAAGAGTTTATGCAGAAATTCTATTTGATTGCCGCTGATGGAAACCAGAGCATTGCGCCCACCATGCGTAAATTTATCGGTGAGTTGGAATATCTTTTTGGGCAATCTATCCATATCGAATATGAGTATTATGTTCAAAAGGAACGGGCCAAAGAAGAGCAGCGGGCAATCCGAGAACAGATGCGTCAGGAAGCAGAAGAACGCAGGGCTTTGGAGGCAGAGCGTAAGAAGGTAGAGAAGGAAGAAGCTAAGTACACCGATCAGATCAATCAGGTGCAGGAGCAATTACACGCCACCTCTGATGTGGAAAAGATTACACAGCTGGAAGCCAGATTGAAAGAGCTTCAAGCTCAGAAGGCACAGGTGGAGGAAAAGAAGGAACAAATCATCACATTGCAGAATGGTAAGGCCGGCAATGTGTATGTAATCAGCAACTTGGGAGCATTCGGTGATGATGTGTTCAAAATTGGAATGACACGCCGTGCGGAGCCGCAGGATCGTGTGGATGAATTGGGTAGCGCAAGCGTTCCGTTCCCATTTGATGTTCATAGCTTCATATTCTCGGATGATGCCGTCGGGCTTGAAAACAAGATTCATAAAATACTCAATAATCGCCGTGTCAATAAGGTAAATCTTCGGAAAGAATTCTTCCGCATTTCCATTGATGAGTTGGAGCAGCTGGTAACGGAACTAGAGCCTACCGCAGAATTCCGGCGGACAATGGTTGCAGAGCAATACCGGCAAAGTCAGTCTATCACCGTGGTATCCGAAAATCCGGAGGACGGTATGGATGAGGAAGATGATTGAATAACTAAGTAGACGATAAAGATAAAATCTGTTACGCCAAATTCCACAACACATCAAGCATAGCACAAACTTTCGATTATAGCAACATTTTGAATTTTAGAGCAAATGTTCTATTTGATTATTTTATATTACAAGATATGTCCGTTAAAATGGACATATTGGAAAGAAGGAACAGAAAATGAGATGTCCCAAGTGCGGAAGCGAAAATGTCACGGTTCAGATGGTCACGGAAACCAACTTGAAGATAAAACATCATGGTGTTTTCTGGTGGTTGTTTATCGGTTTTTGGTGGTGGCCCATCAAATGGCTCATCTTCACTATCCCTGCGCTGATCGTCAAAATTTTTGCACCCAAGAAATACAAAACAAAGATTAAACACCGCTCCATGTGTGTCTGCCAGAGCTGCGGCTACCATTGGAAAGCATAACTTTATTATACGCCCGGCCCCCAGTGCCACCGAGGGGCCGGGCTGCCACCGGATCAATTTCCGTCCCTTGCCGGTAAGCACCTTTATGGTACTCAGCCATTGCGTATCCGTAAAGGTGTAATTTAGTAATATAAACACTATGAGAGTAATATCATGTTTTGTCTCGGAAACACAAGGACTTCACAATAAAAACTATGGAAGAAATTAAGATAATACAACAAATTTCGACAATTTGCGACAATCTGCCAGCAAAAATGAAAAAGGCCAAAGAAGAACAGCATAAAACCAATCAGCAAATCATTGACAGCACCGGCCTGAGCGAATCCACTGTGAAAAAATTTTTCTCAGGGCATCTATCCGGTCCAAGCATCTATGATGTTACAGCCATGGCCATTGACCTTGGCCTGTCCTTAGACGAGCTCATGGAGTTGGCTCCGCCGCAAAAGGACCAAACCGCAGAATTGGAACGCTTGCGCTTGGAGCTGGCCCACAAAGAGGAGCTGCTGGAAGAAAAGGATCATGCGATAAACCGGCTGCTGGATAGGAGCCGCATCCAGGAAGAGGGAGTCGCTCTCCGAAATACCCAGATCGTGCAAAAGGATAAGATCATAGCCCAAAAGGATGCGGATATCAAAGCGGTGCGCAAGGCGGATCGGCCACTTATTTTTGGTCTATGCGGCTTGTGCATACTGTTTACCCTCGTCTGGGCCATTTACGTTGTCCTGGATGCCCGTAATCCGGAGCAGGGGTTGATACGGGCAGGGGGGAAAATCTCCGCCATTATCTGGCTGGGTGCTATCTGCGTTGTGGTGCTGCTGGTGGTGCTCCTGTACATTACGGTTAACCGTTGGTATAATCAGACGAAGAGGTAGCGAAAATGGGAAGAAAAAAGAAAGCACCGGATATCCGCCTGCCCAAGATTGAGCAGCTTCCTTCCGGGGCGTGGCACACCAGGGTACTGGTGGATGGCCGCCGGGTGTCCATCACAAAGGATAGCTCCGAAGAATGCGTGGCAGAGTACCTGGCCGTGAAAAGCGGCGTGATGGAATCCAAGAGCCAGGGAGGGCAGAACCGGGTGACACTGGGGGAGGCGGTGGACGCTTACATCGACAGCACCAGGGACCTGGTGCGCCGTGGGAGGCGGTCTCCATCCACGGTATACGGCTATATCCGCTATCGAAATAACACATTTCAATCTGCTATGCGATACAACGTGTACACGACACCAGATCAACGTTGGCAGCAAGCCATTGACGAGGAAAAGAAGCTGGGCCGTTCCTCTAAGTACATCAAGAACGCCTGGGGCCTCATGTCGGCGGCTATCAAAAAAGAAACAGGCAGGCAACCGGAAGTGGTGCTTTTCGAGAAGGAAGAGAATGAGCGTCCCTTCCTGGAGCCGGAACAGATTGATATCTTTGTAGAGGCCGTAAAGGGCCAGCCCATTGAGATACCGGCGCTCCTGTGCCTGTCCAGCCTCCGCCGCTCTGAAATGCTGGGCCTCACCTGGAAAAATGTGGACTTTGCAAACCGTGCAATCTATGTTCGTGGCGCTAAAGTGAGAGGGGAGGACGGGCTGAAGCTAAAGCCGCAGAACAAAACCAAAAAATCCCGCCGCCCGGTGCCTATGATCCCGCCCCTTTACGATGCACTTATGGCGGCCCCAAAGGATTCAGAATTTGTTGTCAACGCCGCCACGTGTACACTGTTTAAGCACATCAACAAGATATGCCAAGAAAACAGCCTTCCGGAAGTCGGTATGCACGGTCTGCGCCATAGCTTCGCCTCGCTGGCCTACCATATGGGCATCCCGGAGATGATGGCGGCGGAGATCGGCGGGTGGAAAGATTTGGGGACTATGCACAAAATATATACCCATTTGGCGGAACAGGATATCGCCAAACGTTCCCGTGAATTCACTGACTATTTTGCCCCAGAGGCCATTAAAAACCGCCAAATTGGCAACGCAAATGGAAACGAAAAATAAAAAGCTCTAGCGCAATGCGTCTTTAACACATTTGTAGTGTGGGTTCGAATCCCACTCTCTCCGCCATAACAAAAGGCCCACTTATCAGATTAAGCGGGCCTTTTGTTTTGCTTTATTCATAATTTTACGGTGATTGAGCATAATTATAGCGGAAAATATTTCCATTGACCGGAATAAATTTCTGCGCACGGGAATTTGTTCCGGGCAGTTTTGGCAACGCTATTGGCAATGGAAAAGCCAGCCTTTTGAGGGCTGGCGTAATCAGTTGCTAAAAGAAATCAGCCCAATAGCTTCTTGTAAGAGGAGGCTGGTGTACAGCGGGCACTCTCTGGAGCCACTGCACCAGTTTTCCACGGTGCGACGTGGGATGTTGTAGAGTCTTGCGAACTTGGCTTGGCTCAAGCCAGTGTAGTTTACGATCTCCCGGAAGGGGCGTGTGAATGCGGTGTAGGCGTTCCGACGATCTACGCTGCAACGGAAACCGCCGGTCTCTGCGTAGTATGCAGGCAGGTCGCTGATGGTTTCTAGTTCGGCAATCAGCTGTGAAAAGTATTCTCTTGTCATTTTTTGCTTCCTTTCTTTTTACGGGTTTTGCGGATGCGCAGGGCGTTGATGGTGGGGTACTCGGCGTTGTACATGCCCTTATCGTAGGGGATGCGGGCTTGCACAGCCTTAACAGTTTTACCAAGTGCGGCGGCAATTTCCTCGACGGTTTGCCCCTGGGAGTGGAGCCTGGATTCCTCCGTCTGGATAGCCCCGGCGGTTACAAGTATCCGGCGGACCTTTTGCTCAGAGAGATTCAGGCGGCGGGCTATCTCTTTTTGGGATAGATCCTGTTCCCATAGGCGGAGGACGGCGGTAAAGGTGGCGTCCATCATTTTGTAAAGCCTCTGTCCGACCCGAACACGCCTTTTCCATCGGTTATCCGCACATCTCGATCGCTATATTTGGCAACAAAGGAAATGATCGACTCCCCTGGATAGTTAAAAGCCTCAAGTAATTCCCCACGACCGTCGAAAAGACGATACTCTCCATCCATACACTCTAAAAACTGGAACGAATCTGGGAATTCCACCTCAAGGGCATCCCACACAAGATCCAGGAACTGGAACTCAACATTCTCAGAATCTTCTGGGCGATAAATCAAGGTTTTGTTGGGGACATTGCCGAAACCACTGCTTACGATGGCTACCATAGCTTTCATAAAAAATTCCTCCTATTGACTTTCGGCGTTCGCCGTGATAAACTGCAGGTGTCTCCCAGAAACGGGAGTGGATTGAAAAATAAATGCTTAAAAGCAAATGGATGAATCAGCGAGAGTTGATGCTCCAGGAGAGGCCCGCCGGTTTCGGCGGGC
>USGM01000011.1 GCA_900554205.1 uncultured Lachnospiraceae bacterium | reverse complement strand
TTCCACAGCTCCTCGTCCAGATCCTGCATGAACGCGGCGACGCGCGGCTTGAGCGTGCCGAAGTAATGATCGTCCAGCTCCTGCCCCTTCGGCGGCTTCGCGCCGAAGAGCGTCCGGCCCGTGTAAAGAAGATCCTTGCGCTTGTTGTAGAGCGTCTCGTCGATGAGGAAATATTCCTGCTCCGGGCCGACCTGCGGGACAACGTGCTGTGCCTCGGTGTTGCCGAACAGCCGCAGGATGCGGATGCACTGCTGATCCAGCGCGTGCATGGAGCGCAGCAGCGGCGTCTTTTTGTCCAGCGCCTCACCTGTATAAGAACAGAACGCCGTGGGAATACAGAGGGTCGGACCTGTCGCCGTCTCCTTGATAAACGCCGGAGAGGTGATGTCCCATGCTGTATATCCCCGTGCCTCAAAGGTTGCACGCAGTCCGCCGGAAGGGAAGGAAGATGCATCCGGCTCGCCCTTAATCAGCTCTTTTCCCGAGAACTCCATGAGCATTTTCCCATCCTCGTCCGGATGGGTCACAAAGGCATCATGCTTCTCTGCGGTAATTCCGGTCAGCGGCTGGAACCAGTGTGTGTAATGGGTCGCTCCGTTCTCAATCGCCCAGTCCTTCATCGCCTTCGCCACGACATCAGCTGTGGCAAGGGAAAGCTCCCCGCCCTGATCCATGACGCGCTTTACTTCCTTGAAAACTCCCTTGGGCAAATATTCCCGCATTTTCCCGAGGGTAAAAACCTTGCTGGCAAACAGCTCTTCCACATTCAATACTTCGTTCATCTTCCCTTTTCCCTTTCTGGTGTTCTTTCCTGCTTTCGTAATTACAATACCTTATTTTCACACAAAAGACAACCGCAGATGCATTGTCACTGCATCCAATAGCTAGCTCCTGCGACGAGCTTCACAAAGAAATACAGTCCGCAGTACAAATGCCACGCATATACGAGGCCAAGTCCCACGCGGAGGCTCCTCTGCACGCCTTCCTTGCCAAATTCCAGCCATTTGACCGCACAGACGGCAAACAACACAAACAGGCAGAAGCTGTAGCTCCACAGGAAGTTCCCGTCCACGGCACGGCTGCCGTTTTCCACAAGACAGAGCGCTTCCGCAAACCCCACTACTGCCATCATCACAACAAATCGATATTTTTTATCAGTTTTCAGCTGCCTGCATGTGCAGAGAACCGTCAACGCACAGAACAGGACAGAGCACACAACTGCAAGCTTTGTAATATTCGCATGCAGTGAGAAGGTATACCACGGCCGGAAGCCGATGCCGTTGCCGGTGTCCTCGCCGAACAGAACGGCGTTCTGCCAGAGAATGACCAGTCCGCTCGGCAGAAGCGCAGAACCGAAGACTAAAATTCTTTTCAGCGGAACGCGCCGGAAGAGATCCACCAGCAGACAGATTCCGACAACCGGCGAAAACGCCACCAGAAAGCTGGGCTTGATTCCGGTACAGACAACATTCAAAAGCGCAAATATGCACCATTCCTTCCAGCTAAGTCCCTCGCGGTATTTTTCTTCCAGTCTGAAATAGTACAGCAGCGTTGCCAGTGCGACCAGCCGCATACAGATATAGGTGGAATTATGCCAGATATTTCCCGACTGGTAGCTGACATAGCGGTACACACCGACTACCCTGAGATACACGGGCATCACAAAATTCAGACTCAGCGCCAGCGTCAGGGTGAACCAGTTTTTCTCCCGATAGCGCCCGACATAGCACAAAAATTCCTCCATGACATAGACGGTTGCCCATGTACAGACAGCGAGCAGAAGTGCGATGCCTATCGTTGTCCGTCCGCAGAGCAGGTAAAGCAGCTTGTAAGCATACGCCGTAAAGCTGTAATACCAACCGTCCTCAATAATCATGCTGATATGAAGCGGCAGATCCGACTGGTACGGTATCGCTCCCTCCACGGAGAGATCGGCTATAGACTGTCTGTAGAAAAGCCACAGACACGCCATCCCGTAAACTGCCGTCAGGACATGTGCCACCATGCGTGATGTTTTCTTCTTATCCATTATCCTGTCCTTCAACCTTCACTCTGAGAATATCATACTGTTCTGCCTCCGCAGAAAGCTTTATCCACAATTTCTGTCTGGAATGCGGGCAGTTTTCCACAGCCTCGCCCTCTTCATTGAACATTCCTTCCACAGTGACCGGGACGTTTGAGCCGTCCGGCTTCATGATCTCTATGGAATCGCCCACAGAAAATTTATTTTTCTGCTCAATGCGGATCAGTCTCGCATCCTGTGGCGCTCCCTTGCACGGAGTTTCTGAAACATTCCTGATTTCTTCCGCGATCCCCAGATATTTATATTCATTGACGTAGGTATTATTGTCATAAATCTGCGTCTCTGCATCTGTTTTTCCGAAATAAAAGCCGGTCGTAAACTGGCGGTAGGTACATTTGGATATTTCTGACCTGTACCAGTCCAGATGGTCACGGTATTTCTGCTCCGACTCAAAGAAGTCATCGATTGCCCTTCTGTAGGTTCTCGCCACCGCCGCGACATAGAGCGCCGTCTTCATGCGCCCCTCGATCTTAAAGCTGTCGATGCCCGCCGCCACAAGCTCCGGGATATATTCAATCATGCACAGATCTTTGGAGTTAAAAATATAGGTTCCTCTGTCGTTCTCATAAACCGGCAGGTACTCTCCGGGCCTTGTCTCCTCCACGACCGCATACTTCCACCGGCAGGGATGCGTGCAGGCTCCCCTGTTGGCATCACGCCCGGTAAAGTAATTGCTCAGAAGGCATCTTCCCGAATAGGAAATGCACATCGCACCGTGGATAAAGCTCTCGATCTCCATCTCCGCCGGGATGTGCTCCCTGATACCCCGGATCTCGTTCAGGGACAGCTCCCTCGCGGAAACCACGCGCTTCACCCCCTGCTTCCACCAGAAGAGGTAGGTCATGTAATTTGTGTTGTTCGCCTGAGTTGAAATGTGAATCTCCACCTCCGGCCAGACCTCTCTTGCAATCGTGAACATTCCCGGGTCGGAAATGATGAGCGCGTCGCAGGCTTCCGGCTGCATAAGACGAAGCTCTTCAAAATACGCCCTTGCTGCGTCGAGGTCATAGTTGTGCGCCAGAATATTTGCCGTGACATACACCTTGACACCATGCGCATGTGCAAACGCTATGCCCTCCGCCATTTCCTCCATGGAAAAATTCTTTGCCTTCGCGCGAAGTCCGAATGCTTCGCCGCCGATATATACGGCGTCCGCTCCGAATATGACCGCAGTCTTTAAGACCTCCAGGCTGCTCGCCGGGATTAAAAGCTCTGGTTTGTTACGATCCGTCATAAGAGAAATCCTTTCTGGTATCTTTATCAGGTAATTGCTCCGCAAGTGACGTTGTACATCCTGCACAACTGTATTCCGAAATTTTCAAACCTTCGTACTGAGTGTCGCGCCGTCTCCGACAGGCAGGATGACCGTCTCCAGCTGCGGGTGGTGCTTCAGCTCGTACAGGTAGTCACGCATGCGTGCGTGAATCGTGCGGTTGCGGCGGGTCACGGCAAAGCGGGATTCAATGATATCCCCGTCCTGCAGGACGTTGTCGCTCACAAGGAGTCCGCCGGGCGGCAGAAGGCGCAGGATATCCGGCAGGAAGTGGATGTACTGTCCCTTCGCCGCATCCATAAAGATCAGGTCATAGCTGCCCTCCAGCTGTTTCAGTATGTCGGTTGCATCGCCCTCCAGAAGTGTAATCCTATCTTCTGCCCCCGCCTTCGCAAAGTTTTCCTTTGCGATAGGAATTCTTTTTTCATATTTTTCTATCGTCGTGATATGGCAGTCAGCCGGGCTGTACTCATGCATCAATAACGCAGAAAAGCCGATAGCAGTCCCGACTTCCAGGATGTTCTTCGGCTTTGAGAACGCTATGAGAAATTTCAGCAGGCTCTGCATGGATTTGCGTATAACAGGCACCTGTGTCTCCAGCGCATATTTTTCAATTTCATCAAGGAAAGGCGTGTTTCCTCTGTCGAGCGAGTCGATATAGGTCGCCATTCTTTCATCAATAATCATCGTTCTTCCTACTCTCCGGCACTCTGATCCTGATCCCCGTCCTCTGTCACCGTCATCGCCTCCATCATCTCCTCGGCCGTCATAGATGTGCTCAGGTCGAAGACACCCGGCTTTACATCTTTGACATACTCTGAGAGATAGTACTGAAGCATAAACAGTCTGGCATCCCGGACGAGTCCCTTGTTTTCAAACAGCTGCCCGATTTCCTTAGGTGACATATCATCCGTGATGGCAACCGTCACGGTTCTGCCCTCTCCCGCCGATACTGCGGGTTCGGTAAAGATGCGATAGCCGTAGTTATAGCACAGAATCGCTCCCTGATAGATGATATACACTGCCGCAATGGCAACGACCACTCTGAAGATTGCTCCCAGAACAGCCACGATCAAATTGCTTGATTTCATATACTTCTCCATTCCCCGCTTTCGCGCATCAACCGAATTTCAGTGCCGAGGTAATATGCAGGCTGATTCCCTGCATCATTCTGCAAAACGCAAGCTCCGCCGCAAGAAATTCCTCCACGACCGGTCTCTCCCGAAAGCTTTCATACTCTCTCTCGAAAGCGTCCAGCTTGTCAAAATCAATGTCCGGTCTGGACTGAAATTCAAAATTGCGTCTGCGGTATTCATCAACCTGTGCCTTTAATTCGGGCTGCTCGGACAGTCTGGCGAGCTCCGCCTGATAGGTCAGGTATTCCTCGCTCTGCAGGATCGCCTCTATGAGGTCGTCCGTCGCCTGTTCCATGGTGTTCATATAAATTCTGCCTCCTTCGATTCCGCGCTGCAAGTAATATATCCTGAGCTAATGAGCCTTGCCTCCCTCGATTCCGCGCTGCGCGCTTCATCTCGTGAGCACGGCTTCGCCGTATTGTGTGTGCGCTCCAAGCTGTCGCCGGTGAGCAAGCTCCCCGGCGGTAGCTTGGAGCCACACAGCATGGCTCATTAGACCTCCATGATGATCGGGAGGATCATCGGGCGGCGCTTGGTCTTTTTCCAGACATAGTCGCTGAGCGCATCCTTCGTAACATTTTTAAGCTTGCCCCAGTCGGTAACTCCCTTGTCGAGGCATTTCTGCAATGCATCATCGACGGTATGGCGCGCCTCCTCGATCAGCTCATCGGATTCCTTCACATAGACAAAGCCTCTGGACACAATGTCCGGCCCTGCCACCAGCTGTCCGCTGTAGCGGTCGAGACTCATGACAACGATCATGATGCCGTCCTCCGCAAGGTGCTGGCGATCCCGAAGTACCACATTCCCGACATCACCGACGCCAAGTCCGTCAACCAGAATTGCTCCGGTGGGCGCCTTGCCCGTCACCTTCGCGCTGTTCTCGTCCAGCTCTATAATATCACCCGAAGAGAGGAGGAAGATATTTTCCTTATCAATGCCAAGACTCTGCGCAATCTTCGCCTGTGCCTTCAGATGCTTGTACTCGCCGTGAACCGGAATCGCGTACTTCGGCTGCACAAGCGTATAGATCAGCTTGATCTCCTCCTGACAGGCATGTCCCGACACATGGGCATCCTGGAAAATAACGTCCGCACCCTTGCGGAGCAGCTCATTGATGACCTTTGTGACGGATTTCTCGTTTCCGGGTATCGGGTTTGAGGAGAAGATAACGGTATCTCCCGCGCCGATTGTAATCTTGCGGTGCATGCCGTTCGCCATTCTGCTGAGCGCCGCCATGCTCTCTCCCTGACTTCCCGTCGTGATGATGACCTGCTGTTCATCCGGGTAGTTCTTCAGCTGATCTATCTCGATCAGCGTGTTGTCCGGAATCTTGATGCATTCCAGATTTCTCGCAGTCTCGATGATGCTTACCATGCTGCGCCCCTCCACGCAGACCTTCTTGCCGAACTTATAGGCGGTATTGATGATCTGCTGCACGCGGTCGACATTGGACGCAAAGGTTGCAACAAAGATTCTGGTATTTTTATGTTCTTCAAACAGATTGTCAAAGGTCTTACCCACTGTCTTCTCGGACGGTGTAAAGCCGGGTCGCTCCGCGTTCGTGGAATCGCACATCAATGCGAGAACTCCCTTTCTGCCGAGCTCCGCAAACCTTTGCAGATCAATGGCATCACCGAATACCGGTGTGTAGTCTACCTTAAAGTCTCCGGTGTGGACAACAACACCCGCCGGTGAATAAATCGCCAGAGCGGCGGCATCCACGATACTGTGATTCGTCCGGATAAATTCCACGCGCAGCTGTCCGAGGTTGATGGACTGCCCGAACTTTACCACCTTGCGCTTTGTGCCTTTAATCAGATTATGTTCCTTCAGCTTATTCTCGATAATTCCCATGGTCAGCCTTGTCGCATAGATCGGCACATTGACCTCGCGGAGCACATAGGGAAGCGCGCCGATATGATCCTCATGTCCGTGCGTAATGACGAATGCCTTGACCCTGTCGATGTTGTCCTTCAGATAGGTCACATCGGGAATGACAAGATCAATTCCCAGCATGTCGTCCGCCGGGAACGATAGGCCACAATCCACCACAACAATACTGTCTTCGTATTCAAAGGCAGTAATGTTCATGCCAATCTGTTCCAGCCCACCCAAAGGGATCACTTTCAGCTTGGAACCACTGTTATTCACTTTTTTCTTCAATTAAATTTCCTCCACATTCTACACAGTAGCCGTAGAGCTTGACCTCATGATCCACAACATGAAACCCGGTGGTTTCAGCGATCTTCGTTTCCAGTCCCTCCAGCAGGTCATCCTGAAAGGAGATCACTTTCCCGCATTTCATACAGATCAGGTGGTGATGATGGTGCTTTTGCCTCTGGTTAGGAGCGCTCCCCATCTCGTAACGCACAAAACCATCATCAAAGCTGATCCGGTCGATCAGTCGCAGCTCACTCAGCAGCTGTATTGTTCTATAAACAGTAGCCAGCCCGATTTCCGGACAGTCTACTTTTACTAGCTCAAATATTTCCTCGGCAGTCAGGTGCTCCTCCGGGCAGGACGCTATCGCCTCCAGAACCATGATCCTCTGTCTGGTGACTTTAAGACCTCTTTCCCGCAAAAGTTTTTTGACCTCTTCTCTGTCAACTGCCATATCGTAACCCCGTTTACGTCTCAGTGAACGTAATGTCATCCAGCATGTTCTGGAATACCCCGGCGACCGCTGAAAGCTCCTCATCCTCGGAAACAATGCTGAAGATGCCCTCCTCATCACCGTCCTCGGAGAGATCCTTCAGGATCAGGGCATCCCCGTCGCCCTCTTCCACATCCGTCACGAGGATATAGTTCACCCCGCCGATTCTTGTCTGCTCCAGCACATAAAATTCTACAGGTTCCTCGCCGTCGGGACGGAACGTGATCTTTTCCAGCTTTGCCATAAATTACTCCTGTTTTTCCATACTGCGTCTGTCAAGATACCCCTGTAAAATCAGGGACGCAGCAATCATGTCAACGTATTCTTTTCTGTTTTCCCTGCGGATACCCGCTTCCATCATGGTCTTATCCGCAGCGACTGTCGTAAGTCTCTCATCCCACATATGGACAGGCAGACCTGTACGGCGCTCCAGCTTGTCCTTGAACTCGAGCGTCAGCTCTACCCTTATGCCCTCAGTTGCATTCATATTCTTCGGCAGGCCGAGCACAATCTCTCCCACCTCATACTCAACGATCAGTTCCTCGATCCGCGCCAGTGTCTGACGCAGCTTATTCTCTTCCTTACGCCGGATAATCTCCACGCCCTGAGCAGTCATAAGCAGGCTGTCACTCACCGCGACACCCACCGTCTTCGATCCAAAATCCAAACCCATTATACGCATGGGATTCCTCCGTCCTTCTTCCGCTTGGTCTCTTGTAATAATTATTTCCAGTTTTTGGTACGGATATACTCCGTCAGCAGCTCTTCCACCAGCTCGTCTCTCTCTACCTTCATAATCAGGCTGCGGGCGTTCTTATGGCTGGTGATATAAGTCGGGTCCCCGCTCATGATATAACCCACGATCTGATTCACCGGATTATAACCCTTTTCCGTCAGTGCCTCATATACGGTAGAAAGTACCAGCTTCACTCCGGTCTCAGGTTCTGTCTCCACCTTGAAGTATTGTGTATTTCCTAAGTCCTGCATAGCTTCCCCTCGTTCCTGCCTTCCTCCATGTCCAAATGCCTCGGTTATCCTTTATCTTACCGCATTTATTTTCAAAATTCAAGAGCAAAGCTCCCCAAGCAGGATCTCATCCGTGAGAAAGCCCTGTGCAATGCAGCGGACAACCCTGTTGCTCTGCAGTTCACCGGCGCGTTCGCCAGCCGGGAGCGCCACCTTTACATAGTCCCTTGTATGCCCCAGCATATAGCGCGTTCCGTCCACTTCCTTCTCCTCTTCCAGAAGCACTTCGACCTCCCTGCCGACATAGTAGGCCCGGAACTCCACGGAATGCTTCTGCTCCAGTGCGAACAGTTCCTCACTGCGCTTTGTTTTCAGCAGATTTGATACCTGATCCGGCATGACCGCCGCCCTTGTTCCCGCACGCTTGGAATACTTGAAAATATGCATTTCAAAGAAGCCGATCTCGTCCAGAAAAGCCTTTGTCCGGTCGAACTCCTCCTCTGTCTCGCCCGGGAAGCCAACAATGACATCCGTCGTGATCGCCGGATGCTCAAATACACTTCTGAGCAATGCCACGCTCTCCGCATATTCTTTCGTGGTATAATGTCGGTTCATACGCCGCAGCGTTGCATCACAGCCGCTCTGCAACGACAGATGGAAGTGAGGGCAGAGCTTTGGAAGCGCAGACAGCCGCTTCGCCGTGTCCTCCGTGATGATCCTCGGTTCGAGGGAGCCGAGACGTATCCTCTCCAGCCCTTCTATCTCATGAAGCTGCTCCGTGAGCTCGATCAGTCTGCTGGTTCCGGTGTAATTTCTATTCTCGAAGTCCAGTCCATAGGAGCTGATATGAATGCCTGTCAGGACGATCTCATTAAAGCCCGCGGCGACCATGCCGCGCACCTCCGCCATGACATCCTCCGCCCTCCGGCTGCGCACCCTGCCTCTTGCATAGGGAATCGCACAGTAGGTACAGAACTGGTTGCAGCCGTCCTGAATCTTAATGTAAGCACGCGTGTGCTCCGCCGTCTGGCGCAGCTGCATCTCCTCATATTCGTCGGTGTGATTGATGTCCAGAACTGTTGTGCCGCAGAGGGTCTTGGACACGTCGCTCCCCCCGTCCGGATGTTCCCTGAAATATTCCTCAAGGATGTCCACAATGTCCTTCTTGCGGTTATTGCCCACGCACAGGTCTATGCTCTCGTCCTTCTCAAGTGCCTCTCTTCCGGTCTGGACATAGCATCCGACAGCGACGACGACCGCCTTTGGGTTCAGCTGCTTTGCCCGGTGCAGCATCTGTCTGCTCTTTCTGTCGGCAATGTTTGTCACCGTGCATGTATTTACAATATAGATGTCCGCCATGCTGTCAAATGGCACAATGCTATATCCGCTTTCTTGTAGCTTTTGCTGCATAACTTCTATCTCATAGGAATTTACCTTGCAGCCCAGATTGTGTAATGCTACACTTTTCATATGATTCCTCGCTATTTTTGTATTGTTTTATCCTTGACTTTTATCCCCTTTGCCCTTAATATGTAAGCAGAAGGTATGACACCGATTAAGGAGGTAAAAGCCATGAAGACAGTACAGATTTCTTTAAATTCCATTGACAAAGTAAAATCCTTTGTAAATGATATCACAAAGTTTGACTATGATTTCGACCTTGTATCCGGCAGATACGTTATCGATGCAAAGTCCATTATGGGTATCTTCAGTCTGGATCTCTCCAAGCCTATCGATCTGAACATTCATGCAGAGGATGGCGCTGAGGAAGTTCTGAACGTTCTGAAGCCTTACATCGTTTAATTCTGCGGTACATAGTACCGGAACAACGTAAGAAAACAAGAAAAGCTCCGAAGGACGCAATCACTTTGGAGCTTTCTTTTTGTCTTTCTTTACTTACTCTACTATGATCAGTTCATCTGTCTCGAGCGCCGTCTTTACCAGCTCCTCGATTTTCTCATCCAGATTATGCTCATGCTTCCGGATAATATTCAGATTCGGCTTCGTCACAGGATGCTTTGCCACAAATATTGTGCAGCAATCCTCAAACGGCAGGATCGATGTCTCAAAGGTATCGATCTTCTTGGAGACGGCCACAATTTCTTCCTTGTCAAATCCAATCAGTGGGCGGTATACCGGCAGCTCGCAGACCTCGTTGGTCGCAACCAGTGATCCCATTGTCTGGGATGCCACCTGTCCGAGGCTCTCCCCCGTAATCAGTCCGAGACATCCCGTCTCCTTTGCAATGTGCTCTGCGATCCGCATCATATAGCGGCGCATGATGATCGTCAGCTCCTCATGTGGGCACTTTTCGTAAATATAGAGCTGAATGTCGGTGAAATTAATGACATGCAGGTAAATCGGCCCCGTATATTTGGAAACGATCTTCGCAAGATCGACCACCTTCTGCTTTGCACGCTCACTGGTATAGGGCGGTGCATGGAAGTAAACCGCATCAATCTTTACGCCTCTCTTGGCGATCATATAACCCGCCACCGGGGAATCAATTCCACCTGACAGAAGCAGCATCGCCTTGCCGCCCGTTCCCACAGGCATTCCACCGGGGCCGGGGATAATCTCGGAATAAATATAGATTTTTTCACGGATTTCCACATTCAAAAGAATCTCCGGCTCATGCACATCCACGCGCAGCTCCGGGTACGCATTCAGCAGCACCTCGCCAAGATCCGCGTTGATTTCCATGGACTCCTTGGGATAATTCTTGCGCGCACGTCTGCAATGTACCTTGAAGGTCTTATTCTTGTCGGGATATACCTGATCTACATAGTTCACCACGGTCTCGCAGAGCTTCTCGAAGCCTTCGTCCTCGACGTAGATCATCGGGCAGATTCCCACAATACCGAAGACATGCTGGAGCGCATCCACCGTCTCCTCGTAGTCAAATTCACCCTCCGCCTCCACAAAGATACGTCCCTGTGTCTTCGTGATCAGAAATTTTCCCTCGCACTTTTTCAATGCAATCTTCATCTGGTGGACGAGGGCATCCTCAAACAGATACCGGTTCTTCCCCTTGATTGCAATTTCTGCATACTTTATCAAAAAAGCTGTAAACATACTAATCCTCTCTTCCCTAGCGGCGTGTGTAACGACGCAGCATAGGAATTTTATCATACATCTGCCGCAATGTATAGTCTATTTCTTCTTCCGTCGTATATACAGAGAAACTGAATCTTATCGTGGACTCCCTCGTCATCTGATCCGCTCCGATCGCTTTCAGCGTGGCAGAAGGCTGGGGCTTATGCGCCGAGCAGGCACTTCCCGCAGACACATAAATATTGCTTTCCTCCAGTGCGTGCAGCAGCACCTCGCTGCGGACACCCGGAACCGACACGCTGACAATATGCGGTGCAGTTCCCTCTCCGTCGGGCTTATCGGGAAGCAGACCATTGATCCGAATCCCATCAATCTTTCTGACACCATCCATGAAGCGTCTCTTCAGGCGATACAGATTCTCAACGTCATCATCATAGTGCGCATAGAGAAGCTCCGCCGCCTTTGCCATTCCGGCGGCTCCCGGAACATTGTCCGTGCCGGAGCGCAGGTTCATCTGCTGTCCCCCGCCGTAGATGATTGGCTGTATCTTTACCCGCTCGCCGATATACATGAGCCCGATGCCCTTCGGCCCATGAATCTTATGACCGCTCGCCGACATCAGATCAATGCCCATCTTTTTCGGATAAATTTTTGCCTTCCCGAAGCCCTGCACCGCATCCACATGGAATAACGTCTGCGGGTTCATCCTCTTAATCAGTGCCCCCGCCTCCTCAATGGGCTGCAGCGCACCGATCTCGTTGTTTGTATGCATGATCGATACCAGAATCGTATCGGGTGTCATCGCCCTCCGCAGATCGTCAAGTGAGATCTGCCCCCATGCATTAACCGGCAGATACGTGATCCTATATCCCTGTGTCTCGAGATAGGCACAGGTTTTCAGCACCGCCGGATGCTCGATCTGTGTCGTAATAATATGCCTTCCCCTGCGACCGTTTGCAAAAGCACATCCGACAAGCGCCATGTTGTCGGATTCCGTTCCGCCGGAAGTGAAAAAGATTTCCTTCTCACTCACCTTCAAAAGCCTTGCCAGCGTCTCCTTCGCGTAGCGCAGATAATTTTCGGCCTCCATGCCCTTTCTATGAAGGCTGGAAGGATTTCCGTAGTCTTCACACATTATTTTTGTCATCAACTCCGCCACCGCCGGGAACACCCGTGTCGTCGCGGAATTGTCCAAATACACTTCCATTTTACTTCCTCCATCCATTTATCTACCTTAACATATGCAGGACACGCTTTCTCTGCGCCTGCCGCACACGCTTCTTTTCGCGGTCTGTTCTATGCCTCTCTGCCCTCCAGCACATAACCGATCCATGCCAGAACCGTCATTCCCGCCGTTTCTGTCCTCAATATCCTTTTTCCGAGCGTGACCGGCTGAATACCGTTGTCAAGCGCCTCCCGGATCTCGCCGTCATCGAAGCCTCCCTCCGGCCCGATGAAAACAGCGATCTCCTGTCCGGGCTTCAGGCCGTCTATCAGCTCCCGGGTCTTCTGCATGTCCTCGGCAAGCTCATAAGGAATCAGCCTGACGTCCATGGCAGCCGCCATTTTCACGGCATCGTGAAAGCTCATGCAGCCCGTGACCTGCGGGATAATTCCACGCTTGCTCTGCTTGGCTGCCGCCTCCGCAATACCCTGCCAGCGCTTGAGCTTTGACGCCTCCTTCTTCTCATCCAGCTTGACAACACAGCGCTTTGCCGCCACCGGAATCACCTGATATACGCCGAGCTCCACCGCCTTCTGGATGATGAGTTCCATCTTATCCGCCTTCGGAAGCCCTTGAAAGAGATACACCTTTGAGGGAAGCTCCACCTGATCCTCCTTGATAAAGCGCAGCTCACAGACAATCTCATCCTCATGAAATTCGGCAATGGCACAACGGTATTCCCTGCCGTCCGTCCCGTTGTTGATATTCAGTTCCTCGCCCACCTTCATGCGGAGAACGTTTCTGATATGATTGACATCAGAGCCGTTGATGATGACACGCTTATCCTGTACATGGATCTGGCACGGCTCCACAAAAAACTGATACATATGCTTCTCCTATCCGCTGGGCTCAAGCCTTCTGCGCAGTAACGCTGACCCACTCGCCCTGATAAGTCACCTCAAGCACCTTCAGGCCTGCTGCCTTCACCGCGTCCGTCACCGTCTTCTCCTTGTCGTTGATGATGCCGGAGGTGATGTAGATGCCGCCGGGCTTGAGCTGGTTCAGGATCACCGGTGTCAGCGGAACCAGAACGTCCGCCAGAATATTTGCAACAACAATGTCGTAGCACTCGTAGCCGACCTTGTCCTGCACTGCCTTGTCCGTGATGATGTTTCCGATCAGCATTTCAAACTGTTCCGGCGCAATGCCGTTTGCCTCACAGTTCTGTGCCACCGCATCCACCGCGCACAGATCCAGATCCGTTCCCACCGCGTGCTTTGCCCCAAACATCAGTGAGAGAATGGCGAGGATGCCGCTTCCCGTTCCCACATCCAGAAGTTCTGTCTCGGGTGTGATATATTTCTTAAGCTGTCTGATGCAAAGCTGGGTCGTCTCATGCATTCCCGTTCCGAAAGCGGTTCCCGGATCAATGTGGAGCACCATCTTCGCGTTGTCCTCGGGCTTGATGTCCTCCCACGAAGGGATAACAAGAATATCGTCGATGTAAAACTGGTGAAAATACTGCTTCCAGTTGTTAATCCAGTCGATATCCTCGGTCTCGTCTACCGTGACGCTTCCCTCTCCGATCTCGCAGAACTCCTTCAGCTCGTCCAGTTCCTTCTTTATGTTCGCCAGAACCGTCTCCGTGTCCGTCGGCTCTCCCTGTATCTCGAGACTTCCGTCCCCCTTCTTCTCGACGAAAAAGCTCAGATAGGCGATGCCGTCATCCGCCGGTCCGTCCGGCAGTATATCCACAAACATCTGCTCCTTCTCCAATGGTGTCAGTGGAATCTTGTCCTCAATCTGCGCCCCCTCAAGGCCGATGTCGTAAAGCGTACTGATGATGATATCCTCTGCATCCGTTATTGTCTTAATCCTGAATTTTACCCATTTCATAAACGATTTCCACGCCTTTCTTACGCTCTGCTGTTCTCTGTCAGTTCTCCGCCTCTTCTCAGACTGCTCTCGCATAACCCCAGCACCGCGAAGAGTAACGGTGTGCTCAGGCACTGTTGGAAGCAGGTACAGGAAACCACGCCATAGAGCAGAATCGCCAGTATTCCCGCGACCGCGATGCGCTTTTCCCCGCCCTGGCGCAGTACCGCCTTCCGGCATCTGACAATACCTGCCGCAAACACTGCCAGATAGCAGCCTGTACCCATTATACCCAGATTTACCAAATGATTCAACCATTCATTATGCGCGTTTGCATAAACGGCTCCCGCCCATCTCCCGCCGAGTGTCAGCAGCTCTTCCGGCGGAAACGTGGAATAGACATATTCCGCAAAGCAGTCGGGGCCTACCCCAAACAGCTTCCCAACAAAATCGTTTTGAAGAAAGCCCTTGATCGCCAGCTTCCACAGGACACCTCTGCCGCTTCCCCACGGCTCGCCTCCCCGGCTCCGGCGCACAAAGAAGAGCACGCCAACTGCAAGTGCCGCCAGAACCAAAACTCCTGTAAATACTGCTATCCCTATCCGGATGCGGTGTCTGCGCCCTTCTTCAGCGCACAGAGCGCGTGCTGCTTTCTCTGTGAAAATTCCAAGCAGCAGACAGACAGCTCCAATCATCCACCAGCCATTCCAGAGGAGTCTGTCGATACCAATGCCGTCCGCCGGAAGCGCCTTCAATGCCTCCGTACCCATCAGCATGACAATCCTGCCGTAGATGGGAAGCAGCATGCTCACCCCCGCTGCCAGAAAGAGCGTTCTTCTCATAACGCTTCTATTGCTGATGCCCAGCAATACACAGATGCCGAAGCACACCGCTGCCACGACGATCCCGGTATCACAGCCCTGAATCACCAGAAGTGTCAGCCCCACCGCCGACACCGGATACAGCGCCAGCTGCCGCCAGCTCCTCCCGCCATACAGGTAGCCGCTCAAGGGTATTGCCATCGTCACACCGGCGTAACCGCAGAACCAGTTGATATTTCCGATTGTGGAGATCATGTGGCTGTACTCCCAGTCTCCGGAATTAAAGCCCGCGAGCAGACCGACCGGATCCGTCCCGAAACGGTTGCATAATCCGAGAACCACGACCACGAAAAAAGAAATGCTCCAAAGCCAAAGCGGATAACTGCTTCCGTCATAGCTTCTGGAGATGAAAAAATAGATTCCGACAAACAAAAGCTGGGAAACCGCGCCCATATACCACTCGCGGAAGCCATACCATGCAGTCTCCTGATAACTGCTGAGGAGTGCAGAAAGGCAAACCGTCACGCCATACAGCAATACCGCCGTATCCAATGCGCTCCAGCGTTTCCCCCGCGGCCGGCTTTCGGGCGCAGCATCCTGCGGGAAACCGGACACGCCGCTTTCGGGCACATTGCCCCGCAGTCGTTCTCCCACTCCCGCGATCAGCATGACAACCGCCCCTATTCCAAGACCTGCGAGCGTAACATTGCGGAAAAACAAATATTTTGTATCTCCGATCATCCAATAGCTTCCATCCGTATAAAGCGGCAGCACCGCCGCGAGCGCCACGAGATACAGGTTGCAGAGCAGACCTGCAAATTCTTTTGTCTGTTTCATTTTCTCCTCAAAAAAGGCAGACTCATTCACATAGTCTGCCTGTCACATACTGTTTATTTCCAGAATTTCTTTTTCTTGCCGTCCTTGCCATTGGGTTCCTTCGGATCGCCGTCCTTATTCTGTTCCGCCGAAGCCCTTTCAGCAGCTCTCAGGGTATCTCCTGTGAGTTCGTCAAACTGACGCAGAAGCTCCTTTGCCTCGGGCTTGAGCTTATCGGGCACCTGTACGACCAGTGTCACATAATGATCGCCCCGGACATCCTTATTGCGCCAGGAAGGAACACCCTTGCCGCGCAGCCGCACTCTCGTATCGGTCTGCGTTCCCGCTTTGACATCATAAATAACCTTTCCATCGACTGTATCGATCACGATTTCACCGCCCAGCGCTGCCACAGCAAAGGAAACGGGAACCGTAGAAAAGATATTGAAATCCTGTCTCTGGAAAATCGGGTGAGGCTTCACGATGACTTCAATCAGGACATCGCCTCTCGGCCCACCGTTGACTCCGGGCTCTCCAAGCCCCGGCATACGGGTAGACTGCCCATTGTCGATACCCGCAGGAATGTCTACAGAGTAACGCTTCTTCATCGGAATATAGCCCGTGCCCCGGCAATCCGGACACTTATCCTTAATTACCTTACCGCTTCCCTGACATTCAGGACAGGGCTGCACATTGCGGACTGTTCCGAAGAAGGACTGCTGTGTAAATACCACCTGTCCCTTACCTCCGCATTTCGGGCAGGTTTCAGGGCTGGTTCCGGGCTTCGCTCCGGTACCGTTACAGGTCTTACAAGCTTCCTTGACCGCCAGCTCAATCTCCTTCTTACAGCCAAAGACAGCTTCCTCAAATGTAATATGGACACTCGTTCTCAGGTTAGCGCCCTTCATAGGGCCATTACTCTGGCTGCGGCTTCTTCCGCCACCAAAGAAATCTCCGAAAATATCTCCGAAAATGTCTCCAAAATCTGCACCGCTGAAGTCAAATCCACCGGCTCCTCCGCCTGCGCCACCGTCAAATGCCGCATGGCCGAATTGATCGTACTGACGTCTCTTCTCGGGATCACTCAGCACTGCATACGCCTCTGAGGCCTCCTTAAATTTCTTTTCTGCCTCTGCATCGCCCGGGTTCATATCCGGGTGGTATTTTTTTGCCAAAACACGATATGCCTTTTTCAGCGCTGCATCGTCTGCATTCTTGTCAACACCGAGAACCTCGTAATAGTCTCGTTTCTGTTCTGCCATCTCTTTACCTCACATCTATTCTGAACACGCGAAGAATGGCTCAAAAGAGCCATTCTTCCGAACGGGATTCAGATTTTCTTAAGCGGTGCCTTTCGGCTATTATACCTCACGGAAATCTCCGTCAATTACATCATCCTCAGGAGCGGATGTGGATGCACCACCCATATCTGCGCCGGTGCCTGTTGCACCTGCCTGACCGCCCTGTGCCTGCTGCATGTTCTCATACATCTTGGTGAACAGAGCCTGTGCACTGTTTGTCAGCTTCTCCTTTGCAGCCTTCAGCTCGTCGAGATCACTGTCGCTCATCTCCTGATCCTTGGTTCTCTCAAGGATAGCCTTTACAGCATCCAGATCAGCCTGAACCGCTGACTTATCGCTGTCGTTGAGCTTATCGCCAACCTCGCTCAAAGCCTTCTCGGTCTGGAATACGAAGGAGTCTGCGTCGTTTCTCGCCTCTACAGCTTCCTTTCTCTTCTTATCCTGAGCCTCGAACTCAGCAGCTTCCTTAACTGCTCTGTCGATCTCATCATCGGACATGTTGGAGCCTGCGGTAATGGTAATGTGCTGCTCCTTACCTGTTCCAAGATCCTTAGCGGATACATTTACAATACCGTTTGCATCGATATCGAAGGTAACCTCGATCTGAGGCACACCTCTTCTTGCAGGCGGGATACCGTCCAGACGGAACTGTCCAAGGGACTTGTTGTCACGCGCGAACTGTCTCTCACCCTGTACAACGTTGATATCTACGGCAGTCTGGTTGTCTGCTGCGGTAGAGAAGATCTGGCTCTTCTTGGTAGGAATGGTTGTATTTCTCTCGATCAGTCTGGTAGCTACACCGCCCATGGTCTCGATGGACAGGGACAGAGGAGTTACATCCAGCAGCAGGATATCGCCGGCACCGGCATCACCTGCGAGCTTACCACCCTGAATGGAAGCACCGATAGCAACACACTCATCAGGGTTCAGGGACTTGCTGGGCTCCTTACCGGTCAGCTGTCTTACCTTATCCTGTACAGCAGGGATTCTTGTAGAACCACCTACCAGCAGCACCTGTCCGAGGTCTGCATTGGTCAGTCCGGCATCCTTCATTGCATTCTGTACAGGGATTGCTGTCTTGTCAACCAGATCGCGTGTAAGCTCATCGAACTGTGCACGTGTAAGGTTCATGTCAAAATGCTTAGGTCCTTCAGCGGTAGCAGTGATGAAAGGCAGGTTGATGTTGGTTGTCATAGCGCTGGACAGCTCTTTCTTTGCCTTTTCCGCCGCTTCCTTCAGTCTCTGCATAGCCATCTTATCACCGGAGAGGTCTACTCCCTCGGCTTTCTTGAACTCGGAAAGCATCCACTGAATAATCTTGTTATCAAAGTCATCACCACCGAGGTGTGTATCACCGTTTGTGGAAAGAACCTCGATTACACCGTCGCCGATCTCAATGATGGAGACATCGAAGGTACCGCCGCCGAGGTCGTATACCATGATCTTCTGCTCCTTCTCATTGTCAAGTCCATAAGCCAGAGCGGCTGCCGTAGGCTCGTTGATGATACGCTTTACATCCAGTCCGGCAATCTTTCCGGCATCCTTTGTTGCCTGACGCTGTGCGTCGTTGAAGTATGCGGGAACCGTGATAACTGCCTCGCTTACCTTCTCGCCCAGATAGCTCTCTGCATCTGCCTTCAGCTTTTGCAGGATCATTGCGGAAATCTGCTGAGGAGAATACTTCTTGCCGTCAATGGTACGGCCTCTGTCTGTACCCATGTCTCTCTTGATGGATGCGATGGTCTTTTCTGCGTTGGTGACTGCCTGACGCTTTGCAGGCTCACCGACCAGTCTCTCTCCTGTCTTTGTAAATGCCACAACAGAAGGAGTTGTTCTTGCGCCTTCTGCATTAGCGATAACGGTAGGCTTACCACCTTCCATTACAGCAACACAGCTGTTTGTTGTTCCTAAGTCGATACCGATAATCTTACTCATAATATGTGCCTCCTAAATAAATGTTTTTTATTTTAATTTAACTTGTCTGCTTCTTTATTCTGTCACCGCAACCATCGAGTGACGAACTACATTGTCGCGGTAGGTATATCCCTTTTGAAGTTCCTGGGCGATGATTCCCGATTCGTATTCCTCACTCGTCACCTGCATCACTGCATTGTGGAGATTCGGATCGAATTCCTGTCCCACCGCTTCGATGGGCTTCACGCCGATATTGTCAAGCTCCGTGAGAAGCTGCTTGTAAACTCTGTTCATACCGTCAACGAAGGGATCTTCTTTCTTGTCCTCCGGCACGGTCGCCAGTCCTCTTTCAAAATTATCAATGACAGGAAGGATCTTTTCTATGACACTCTTCGCTCCCGTCTCAAACATCGCCTGCTTTTCCTTCTCGGAACGGTTGCGGAAATTCTCGAACTCGGCAAGCTGTCGCTTCACCTTGTCCTGAAGCTGATCGATCTGCTCCTTGTAGGTGTCTGCCTTTTTATCCTGCTTTGCCTGCTTCTTCGCAGCTCTTTTCTCCGCCCAGCTCTTCGGATCGCCGCCTTCTGCCTCCTCGGCATCCTTGTCTTCCGCGTCTTCTGTCTCCGCCGCTTCCGCAGCCTCCTCAGCGGCTTCGGCTGTTTCCGTGTCCTCTGCCTGCACGCTGTCGTCCTGTTCTTCTTCCAATACTTCCTTTTCCTGTTCCGCCATATGTTATCATCCTTTCTACTTTACATCATCTTTCCTATACAGCTCGTCAAGCTGCGTCTGTATCGTTCGCAGAGTGCCTACCACCTTATCGTAGTCCATACGCTTCGGGCCCACGATACCGATTGTTCCCTTCATTCCGCCTCCGAGCTCATAGGTTGCCGTCACCACACTGCAATCCCGCATGCTCTGTACCGGCGACTCTTCGCCGATATAGACCTGAATGCCTGTGTTTTCGGCATTGTCGGAGGTCTCCTGAAGAAGCTCTCCCAGCTGCTGCTTTTCCTCGAAGGTATTGATCAGCTCGCTCGCCTTCTCCTGATCCGCCAGCTCCGGATAACGGAAAATGTTATTCGTTCCGCTGGTGTAGATCTCAAGGTCTTCCTCCGCTCTGATTGCTTCGGCAACGGCATCAATCACCTCGCTGACAATGTCGCTGTGAATGCCCGCCTGCTGCTTCATCACGGAGATCATGCCAAGGCTGATCTCATCAATGGTTAAGCCGTTCAGATTCGTGTTCAGCAGAATGTTGAGCTTTAACAGTGTCTCATCCGAAAGCTCCTCATCCACGCTGAGGATGTTGTTCTTGATCACATTTCCCTCGATGACGATGACCGCCAGAATCTGGTGCGCATCCACTCTGGAGAGCTGTATGAATTTCAGCTTGCTTCTCTTCGTCTGCGGTGCCGAGATCATCGTTGCATACTGGGTATTATGAGCCAGAACCCTTGCAACCTGCTTCAGCAGCGTTTCCATCTTATCCTGTCTCTCGACAAGCATCTCCTGCATCTCAACGGTTTCCCGCTGTTTTTCCTCCATCATGGCATCGACATAAAAGCGATAGCCCTTGTCGGAAGGAATCCTGCCCGCCGAAGTATGGGGCTGAAGGATATAACCCATCTCCTCCAGATCCGCCATCTCATTTCGGATCGTTGCTGAACTCAAATTCAGATCGGTGTACTTTGAAATGGTTCGGCTGCCTACCGGTTCGCCTGTTTCCAGATAGTTGCGGATAACTGCCTGCAGGATTTTCTTTTTTCTCTCATCCAGCTCCACTTCCGTACCTTCCTTTCTGTTATTAGCACTCATTCAAGAGGAGTGCTAACATTTGATGAATTAAAAATATCACTCCCTATCTATATTGTCAACTAATTTTCAGGAAAAAAATTATAAATAAATTATAAAAAAGAAAAAAGCTCTGTACCCCCTCAAACCGGAGGGCACAGAGCCTTATTAATCAGACGGTTTAGATATAGAAGCTTCCTGTAAAATCCTTGTTCATGACATAATATACCATGTTCTCTTCCGGCTTTACATAGAGCTCTACGCTGACGAGATCGCCAGCCTTCTGCTTCAGATCGTACTTCCATACGTCCTTTGCCATCTTCATCAGGTCTTCCTCTGCATAGGACTTTCCTGCGAACTGAACATGAAGCGCAGCCTTAAACTCTGCCTTCTTTGTCTCTTTCTTTTCTACAGGCTTCTTCTCAGCCTTCTTAACGGCTTCCTTCTTTGCCGGTGCCTCAGGCTTCTTCACTTCCGGCTTCTTAACCTCTGCCTTCTTCTCCTCAACCTTTACAACCGGTGCCGGAGCCACCACTTTCTTCTCTTCCGCTTTTACTACAGGCCTTACTGCCTTCTCTTCTGTCTTGGGTGCGGCGGTCTTAACGGCTGTCTCTGTAGCCTTAACTTCAGGTTTCGTGGTTACTTTCTTTACTGCTGCCATAAAACGTTCTCCCTTCTATAATTCAGACTTTTTCAAGAATGTTCTCCCCGAATGACAGTTAACTATCATTCACGGACAGTTTATTCCTTTTCTCCTAAATTGTCAACACTGCCGACATCCCTTTTCAATAGAAACAGTGCACCTGTCATAAGCGTCAGATGAACGACAGCTCCCACCCCAAGTACAAGAAATAATCCATCTCTGAACAGCCCGGCAGGAAACAGCCAGATCAGCCGATCCGTCGCCGGGTTCAATATCCATCTGTTGTTGCGAAAGAAAAACCTGTGCAGACCATTTACAAATGCGTTAAGCCTTGTCACGGCGATAACAGCGAGGCAGATTCCCGCTGCGGCAATCCACAGCCACGAATACAGGTAGCTCTTGCAGATCCGCCGGATGTCACCCCTTCTGATGTAGAAGGTGCTCATGACAGCCAGAAGAATCATTCCAAAGCAAAGCCCAAAATGCCATACCACCATCATCTGCCGTATGTCAGCCAAATGCTCCAGCTCCCGCCCGTTAAAGAACTCCTGCTCCTCTGGTATCTCCTCTCCACGGATGACATAGCGCATCATCTGTTCTGTCACGTCGCGCAGTTCGGGCGCTGACATCCCGAGCTTCTGCGCCACGCCGTAAGCCTCGCTCTCCCGTTCAAGGAAACCCGCCCGGAAGACGGTAAGAAGCAGCACCAGCGAGAGGATCACCAGATGGAGCAATATTGCATAAAGTGCAGTCAGCAGAAAACGTCCTGCTCGTTTCATCCTTTAGAACAGGCTGGACACGCTGTCAAGGCTGCTGATAATTCCCTCAGGAATGTATGCACCGATCGCCTTGGAACCGATCAGAACAAACACAATGATGAAGAGAAGTACGCCGATGAATGTCAGATATACACACTTATCTGCAGTCACTCCCTGTACAGCTTTCACCATCTCTGCCGTTGTACAGATTACCATCAGGATAGAGCCAAAGAAGATCACGAGGCCGACAGCAGGGCTGATCCAGAATACAATGCAGGCAAGAACCGTCAGGGGCGCTACGATGACAGAACGTGCCGCCATCAGTGCAACGATCTGTCCAAGTCCCATCTTTGCCTTGCTGATCAGGCCAACCAGTGCGAAAGCCAGTCCCCAGATCACAGAGAACAGGAGGGAAAGCAGCAGGGTCAGGAAAAATACCTTAGCGCCCGATACCTTGAACTGTTTAGCGTAATCGCTGCCCAGCAGGCTTGTGTAGGATGAAAATGCATCAGCTAACGCTCCGTTTATCTTTCCAGCGATGCAGAGACTGAAGATCGAGGACAGCAGAGCCTGAACGACAACCATGCAGAGTCCCTGGATCATATCAACGGATGCCATCATCTCCTTGCCTACGGTTGCAGGCTTCGCCCAGATCTTAAGATACATTCCGCCCACCTTCTTAGCGGTAGATGCGATCTTTTCAGTATCTACCTTAGGTGCTGCAGCTGCTCCTGCTGCCGCGGCTCCTGCTGTTGTCTGTGCAGTTGTTCCTGCCGTTGTCTGTGTGGCTGCACCTGCTGCCTGTGCCGTTCCCGTTGCTGCAGTTGCTGCTGCAGGCTGCGCTGCCGTTGCCTGTGCGGTTGCAGCTGCTGCGGGCTGAGCCGCTCCTGCCTCGCTGCTTCCTGCCGTTGTGGTTCTGCAGCTACATACCTCTCCGTCCTTAAGTTCCTTTCCGCAATACTTACAAAATGCCATTTTTCTTCTCTCCTTTATATTTATATTTTTTATCTCTCGTTTATAACGGTTTCCCGCAGTTCTCACAGAATTTCGCGCCCGGCTCCACCTGTGCACCGCAGTTTTCGCAGAATTTTTTGTCGGTCTCCGCCGCAGGTGCCTCTACCGCGGGCTGCGGATCAACTGCTGTCGGCTGTGCTGTGGCTGTTGCCGCGCTCTCCGCTGCCGGCTGTGTCACGGCTGCTGCCGGAATCTCTGCTGTCTCCTTTGCCGGTTTCTTTTTAAATAATCCAGCCTTGATCAGCACGATCAGAAGGAACAGCACACCCAGTGCGATCAGTGCCCAGAATGCAATGGCAATCGGATCAATTCTTGTTCCCGTGTACAGCACATTGATTCCCGTTCCCGAGAAGGTAAGCTCCAGCTTTCCGCCGCTGAAGGCTTCCTCTGTAGCAGCGATGCCGCTTGAGCTGTAGCCAAGCATCTGCGTCAGTCCGCCTATCTTCAAGGTATACTGGATTGCGAAATCCGAAGTCACATTTTCAAGCAGACCGCCGAATCTCGTATTCTCCTCAAAGACCTCCTGCTTCTTTATGCGCCAGAACTCATTGTCTCCGGCATAGGAAAGCGTTCCGGCATACCCGAACAGCTGTGAAGATGCTTCCGCAATTCCCGCCTCTGTGCCGCTCTGCTTAACCCTGATCTGGAAACCTTCCTCCGATGCCTCGGTCGTGATCTCTGTCTTAGCCTCCGGCTTCGCTGTCGTTTCCCCGGTGGTCTCGTCTCCGGCTTCCGTGCTCTCCGGCTCAGCATCGTCGATGACCGCTGTGAGTCTTTCCAGAATCACACCCTGCTCCTGTTCATCCGGAAGCTGTTCCAGTGTGAACACGCTGTCTCTTTTCCACGTTCCGCCGAATCTGGAATACTCAGAATCGACGTCAAGGCTCTGAACCTTATACACCTTCTCTATTTCCAGTGGAATCTGCATACCATCACTGCCGCACCATCCACTCCAAAGCAGGGCGTAGTCTGTATCTCCGTTATCGTTGTAGCCATTGACGCTCACCTGATAACCTGTATCCGCCTTGACAAAATATTCATATTGGACGGAAGTGTAATTGTCCGCCATATAATTGTCAAGACCTATGTATTCCGCAATGTTCCGGCTGAATACGAACGGAGAAGCCGCAGCGCCGTTGTTGTCGATCTCTATGTAGGTATTCTGGGAAGGGAACACCTGTGAGTCAAATGCATTCAGCTGTTCTCCCGTCATCGACTTCGCCGTGGCAGTGAACACGCCTGTGCCGTCCTCAAGAGTCTCCCAGCTGCCCTCGAAATTTCCCTCAGCGACAGAGTTCATATAATTCATGATTTCTTCGCCCTTACGCTCCATGGAATAGGCAGGAATATTAAATACGACACTTCTGTCAAATTCATCCAGTCCGTGTACGTCGGTATAGACCGCGATACTGTCAATTGATACATATTCCAGCCGGTCTACATAGATCTGGGAATTGGTGGAATAGGTATCCACGCCGTAAACGACCTGCGTTTCTCCCGACGAGAAAATCATCCCGGCATTCTCCTCCGAGACATAGCCTTTTTCTACCAGTGCGTTTTGAAGCCACTCAAGCAACTCCTCCGAATTAAAGTCCTCCTCCACAAACAGTCCCGCCGCCCATACGCTCTCAGGCGCTGAGATTGTGATCTCTGGCTCCCTGCCGAGAACCGCCGTGACCTTAGCCTTATAATCCTCCACAGAGGAGAAGTCCAGATTTACCGTATAGGTCTTGACTCCGTTGTCCTCCGCATACTGCCATGTCATCTCCGCCGGACACGCCTCACCGATTGCTGCGTTGAGGTCATCTATCGTTCCGTTGAAATAATCATTGAATACGCTGTCCGCGATGACAATGTTCATCTGTCTGTTTCCGCTGAAATCACTGTTGATCGTCAGGGTTGTTCCGATCGTAGAACCGGCACTACAACCTGTCATCAACAGCAGACAGAGGGCAAACAGGCAGATCAGAGAACTTCTTTTGAATATTCTTTTCATCTTTTGCCTCCAGATAGTTTAATAATCCTGTAAATACTGTTTGCCGTCAATCACGACAATATCGAACTCCTGACTCTCCGTGTCCAGATAGCTGCCATCCGTGCCGTAACCGATGATATATCCGGTGACGGTAATAGCGTCATCTGTCTCCTCCACGGCTCCGGTGACAATGTGGATTTTGCCGTTCATGCTGTCAAACAGCTCCTCCGTCCCCAGAGCATCCAAGCCTCCAAGCGCCTGCACCATTGCCTGCGCTTCCGGTGTCATACAGGATACTACCTTCTCTGCGCTCTTGCTGTTGATCCCATTCTCGAGCTTTGCGAGTATGCTCATTCTCGGATGAGCAACATTTCCAATCACAGCAATAGCAATCGCAGCGGCAAAGCAGATAAAGGATAGCCAGAACAAAGGCTGCTTTAACACCTTTTTCATTTGTTTCTCTCCCTTCATAAGAATAATTTATCTTGCTCCGAGTGCAAAATATAATAGAACAATCGCACCCAGCACAATTCGATACCAGCCGAACACCTTGAAATCGTGTTTTTTGATATAGCCCATCAGGAAACGAAGCACAAACAGGGAAACGACAAAGGAGACTACCGTTCCCGTGAGAAGAAGCATCAGTTCATTTCCCGTAAAGGAAAAGCCGAATTTCATAACCTTGAGAAGACTTGCGCCGAACATGACCGGAATTGCAAGGAAAAAGGTATATTCCGCTGCAACCGTTCTGGACACCCCGATCAGCAATGCTCCCACGATGGTCGCGCCGGAACGGGAGGTTCCGGGAAAGATCGCTGCAAGCACCTGGAAGAATCCTATCATAAGCGCCGTCGTGTAGGTAATCTCCGCGAGGGAATTGATCTTCGGGGTTCTCGTCCGATTCCAGTTCTCGACAAGGATGAACGCAATACCGAAGATAATCAGTGCCAGCGCCACGCAGACCGGGTTGTAGAACAGCCTGTTGAACACATCGTCAAACAGCCCTCCGATCACTGCTGCCGGTACCGTCGATACCAGTATCTTGAACCACATGATCCAGATGTCCTTCTTAAAGAATGCGCCCACGCCGGTCTGTCCCTGTCTCTGCTTCTTTGTCAGGGCAAAGGGCCATATTTTATTCCAGAACAGCACAACCACCGCCAGAATCGCTCCCAGCTGGATTACAACGTCGAACATGTCGAAGAAGCCCTCGCTGGCTCCGTTGAACGGGATAAACTGCTCTATCAGAATCAGATGCCCGGTGCTGCTGATCGGCAGCCACTCCGTAATTCCCTCAACGATACCGTAAATAATTGCCTTAATAAGATCTAACATATTGCCTCCATCGCATTCTCTATTCTATGCTTTCTAGTGTCTGTACTCTTCCTGTACAAATCTCCGCAGTGCCACAAGCGACCGCTCCACCTTTTCCGTATCAATGCAGTATGCCATCCTGAAAAAGCCCGGCGCGCCAAAGGTATCTCCCGGAACTAAGATCAGATCATACTTCAATGCCTTCTGGCAGAACAGCTTCGCATCGTCCTCCAGCGCCTTCGGGAAAATATAGAAGGTGCCTCCCGGCTTCACGCAGGTAAAGCCCAGCCTGACAAGCTCCTCGTAAATCAGCTTCATATTCGTCTCATAAACGCTCAGGTCCGCAGTCTTGTCAAGCACCTCCGCCACCGCCAGCTGGATAATGGACGGCGGGCAGTTATGACCGATTCCTCTGGATATCTGACCACACATGTAGACCATTTCCTCCGCGTGTGCGCAGCGGGGATTAATCGCCACATATCCGATTCTCTCGCCCGGAAGAGACAGAGATTTCGAGAACGAGTAGCACATGATCGTGTTGTCATAGAACTGAGACACGCAGGGAATCTTCGTTCCTTCAAAGACGATTTCCCTGTAGGGTTCATCCGAGATCAGATAGATCTCATGTCCATACTGTTCGGATTTCTCCTTCAGAACCTCTGCCAGCTTTTTCAGCGTCTCATCGGAATAGACGACTCCCGAGGGGTTGTTCGGCGTATTGATAAGGATTGCCATGACCTTTTCCGTGAGCAGCTCTTTAAATGCCTCAAAATTAATCTGAAAGCTTTCCGTATCGGGGGGCACAACCTTGAGCGCCGCCCCCGTCAGATCGACATAGGGATGATACTCCGGGAAAAAGGGCGCGAAGGTCAGTATTTCGTCGCCCGGCTCTGTCACCAGCCGGAAAGCATGTGCAAGAGCGCCCGCTGCACCGGATGCCATAAAAATGTGCCCCTTGCGGTAGGGCAGCCCGAAGCGCCGCTCCAGCGAAGCCGCAACCGCCTCACGCACAGAGGTGATTCCAAGGCTCGGGCTGTAGCCGTGAAGTACATTCGGCTCTTTTGTAGAAAGCATATGCATCATGGTATCTGTAAATTCCTGCGGCACAGGTACCGACGGATTTCCAAGACTGTAGTCAAACACATTCTCATATCCGATCTCCTGCCCTCTCGCCGTCGCGAACTCCGAAAGCTGCCTGATCACGGACTTCGCCGAAAGCATATCCCTGTATTTCTGAACCAGCATCCTATTTCCTCCTGTCAATTATCAGTATCAAAAAACTCCGTATCGATCTTATAGCAGTTCTTTCCGCTCTTCTTCGCCTGATAGAGGATCGCATCCGCCCTGACACTGTAATCCCACTCTCTGTTCTGCTCGTCCGGCACGCGCACAAACACTCCCTGGCTGACCGTGACAATATCCGTACAGCTGGAGGAAATGTGCGGAATCTTCAACGCCCTGACTCCGGTCTGGATCTTTTCCGTTACCTCCCTGATCTCATCTACGGTCATCCCGGTATAAACGATCATAAATTCGTCGCCGCCGTATCTGCCGCAGAAGATATTCTCATTCTCTACCTTTCTCAGGACATTCGCAACCTCCTCGATGCAGGCGTCGCCCGCAAGATGTCCGTTGGTATCGTTAAATTGCTTAAAATAATCAATATCCATCAGTTCGATTCCGAACAGCTTCTTTTCCTGATGCGCTTCCTCGAACTTCGCAGAAATATATTCGTGCAGATAGGTGCGGTTCGCGAGGCCTGTCATGGAGTCATAGAGCGCTATGGTCTCCAGTCTGCGGTTTGCAGCACGCATGCGCTCCCTCTCCTGTTCCATCGTCTGGAGTCTGTCGCGCAGCTCCATCATCCTCGCCGCCACCTGCTTCTTGTTCTGGCGATCTCTCTCGTAATTGGTAAAATATCTTCTGGTACAACGCAGATAATCCACATCACGCCCCTGCTTCAGCAGATATGCACTGCGGCTCGGATACAGATCCATCTCCATGATGGGCTGCTTTTCCAGCCCCTTGCCTTCCGCTATTTCAAAGAAACGATCCGCCTGAACGGCATCCCCTGTCTGGGTCATAAGCTCCGCAAGCTCCGTCAGACCGACCCGCACCTCCGAAATATCGTTTAGTCCTTCCAGACACCACAAAATGCCTTCTATGCACTCCCGAGCACGCTGTACACTGCCCTTTTTTGCCTCACACTCCGCCTCAAAGAGCAACAGGTTAATCTGGGAATAATCCTTGCCGGAATGTTCGCGGCGCACCTTCTCCACCTTGTCCCACATGGCATAAGCATCCTCTGTCCTGCCGAGCTTCAGGTAACACATTCCGCAGCGCAGCATACAGTTCATCATGTGCAGCAGTCTGTGATAGGTCTCATCCGCCTCCTCGTAGCGTATGATCGACTGTGCAAACCTTGCCGCCGCCTCTTCGTACCTCTTCAGGCACATCAGAATCTTTCCGATATTTCCCTCAAGCATCGCCTGCACATAGAACAGGTCGTTTTTCTCCGCATACTGCAATCCCGAGTAAAAATAGTTCAGCGCGATGACACGGTTGCCCTGCTCATCCGTGACAATGCCCATCAGATTATAGCTTCTGGCAAGAAATTCAAACATCTCTTCCGCCTGAAAGCACTTCGTGCATTCGCTGAGACAGTACATTGTCTCCTCGTACTCCCCACGGTTCCAGTAGTACTCTGCAAAATAGTAATAACCCATACCGGAAACAGCGTCCGATTTTAACTCTGCTGCGTGCTCAAGCACCGTCTGGCAGGTTTGATAATCGAAGAATCCGTTTGCTCTTCTCTCTTTTATGATGTCATCTATGTAGTTTTGAATTTCTTCCGTCATGCTTCCCAAGCCTGCACCCGCTTTCCATGAAAACACACTATACTCGTCCTATTTTAAACGTTTGTCGGAAAAAACGCAACCGCTCAATTTTAATCCTCATCCTCCGCCCAGATCAGCGCGCATTTTACGGCTCTCCTCCAGCCCTTGAGGAGCTTTTCCCGCTTCCCGGCATCCATTTTCGAGCCGAACACTGCGCCAATCTGCCAGTTTTCCCGGATTTCATCACGGTCGCGCCAGTACCCGACTGCCAGTCCCGCCAGATATGCCGCCCCAAGCGCCGTTGTCTCGATGCACTTCGGTCTGCGCACATCCGTATCGACAATATCCGCCTGAAACTGCATCAGGAAGTCATTCGCACTCGCCCCACCGTCTACCTTCAGGCTCTTTAAGTGAATGCCGCTGTCCTGTTCCATCGCACGGAGCACATCCGCCGTCTGATACGCGATGGATTCCAGCACCGCACGGATAAAATGCTCCTTGCTGCAGCCCCTCGTCAGTCCGACGACGGTTCCTCGCGCATACTGGTTCCAGTACGGTGCTCCCATGCCCGCAAATGCCGGAACGACATACACTCCCGCCGTGTCCTCCACTGCCTCACAATATTCCTGCGACTGTGACGCGCTTTTCAGCATACGCATACTGTCCCTCAGCCACTGCACCCCGGCGCCCGCCACAAACACGCTGCCCTCAAGCGCATATTCCACCTTTTCGGAGGTGCTCGCCGCAATCGTCGTCAACAGACCGGACTTTGACTCTATTGCATCCGTACCTGTATTCATTAATAAGAAGCAACCCGTTCCGTAGGTATTTTTCACCTCTCCCTGTTCAAAGCAGCACTGCCCGAAGAGCGCCGCCTGCTGGTCTCCCGCAGCACCGGCAATCGGTATCTCACCGCCCAGCACGGAGGCATCCGTATGTCCATACACGCAGCTGGAGGGTTTTACCCCGGGAAGAATGCATGCCGGAATCTCGAACCGCGCCAGAATCTCCTCATCCCAGCAGAGTCTGTGAATGTCGAACAGCATCGTTCTCGATGCATTCGTGTAATCGGTCACATGAACGGCACCCTTTGTCAGGTTCCAGATCAGCCATGTGTCTACCGTTCCAAAGAGCAGTTCGCCAGCCTCCGCCTTCTCCCTTGCGCCGGGTACATTTTTCAGTATCCATGCAATCTTCGATGCGCTGAAATAGGCATCTGGAATCAGCCCTGTCCTCTCCCGGATCGTCCCGTCGAAGCCGTCCCTCTTGAGTTCCTCGATCATGTCCGCCGTTCTGCGGCACTGCCATACAATCGCGTTATAGACCGGCTCTCCGGTCTTCCCGTCCCAGAGTATCGTCGTCTCTCTCTGGTTCGTAATGCCGATGCCCGCAATGTCCTCATGCGTCGCCCCGACCATCGCCATACATTCTGTCGCAACCGCAAGCTGGCTCGACCATATCTCCATCGGGTTGTGTTCCACCCAGCCCGGCTGGGGATAGATCTGCGTAAATTCCTTCTGGGACATGGAGCAGATGTTCCCCGATTTATCAAACAAAATACAGCGGGAGCTTGTCGTCCCCTGATCCAGTGCCATCACATATTTCTGCATACCGATACCTCTCCTTATTTATAATTTATTTACAGCACAGTTCGTGTAGCCACCACATTGACACCGCTTCCGCAGACATTCTCCACGACGGCCTCCCCCATATGAACCGGTGCCTGAAGCTCAATTTTTTTCAGCTCCCTGATACAGTCCGCTATCTTATCCTTCGGAATGTCGGCGGCGGTCTTCACGGAGACGACCGGCAGCTCTCCCCCGTGGACGCGCACCAGACTCGTCACGATGCGGCGGGGATCAGTCAGCTCCTTTGTCACATAATCTGCCCCGCGCGGACAGGTATTTCCGCTGATCTGCCGGATAGCGGTTCCTTCTAATTCTACTGTCACGTTACAGCCAAGCGGACAGCCGATACAAACGAATTCTCTCTTTTCCATAAGCTCATCCTTTCCGCAGTGAAACCGTGATCTCTGCAAGATCCTGCGTCTGCTCCAGCTCCGCCCTTCTGAGAATGATCTGCTCCATCTCGCCGGGAGCCAGCACCTTCTTTTTCCTGCTGCTGACAACGCTGCCGTTATAGGCAATCTCAACCGCCGCATCCCGGTACACATTGTCTACACGGAAGCGGACGATCTGCGTCTCCTCCATCCGCTGAACATCGATCGAGGAGGGAACCGTATAGCGCACACCGTTCACCGCTCTGATGGGGATTTCCTTTCCGGAGGACTTCCGTTCCCCTCTCAGGTATGCCGCCGCATGTCTGCCCGCCTGTGCCGCCTCCTCGGAAACATAATCCACAAGATCATGTACATGGAGGACATTCCCGCAGGCAAAGACACCCGCCTTGTCCGTCTCAAGGCTTTCATTGACCTTCGGCCCGTTTGTCACGGGGTTCATCCCGACGCCCAGATTGGTTGAAAGCTCATTCTCAGGAATCAGTCCGCAGGACAGAAGCAGGGTATCGCAGGGAATTTCCTCCTCCGTTCCGGGGATGGGCTTTAAATGCTCATCGACAGCAGCGATGACAACCGCTTCGACCCTGTCGCGTCCCTTGATGTCAACAACCGTATGGCTCAGCTTAAGCGGTATACCGAAATCGTCCAGACACTGCACAATGTTTCTCTTAAGCCCGCCGGAGTACGGCATCAGCTCCGCCACGAGCTTTACCTTTGCGCCCTCGAGGGTCATCCGGCGCGCCATAATCAATCCGATATCACCGGAGCCGAGAATGACAACCTCTCTGCCGGGCATTCTTCCTTCCATATTTACATAGCGCTGCGCCGTGCCCGCAGAATAAATTCCCGCCGGACGATAGCCGGGAATATTCAGCGCTCCTCTGGAACGCTCACGGCACCCCATGGCAAGAATGACCGCCTTCGCCTCGATCACATACAGTCCTTCCTCGCGGTTCATGACCGTCACAAGCTTTGTGCCATCTTCCGACACCTGTGTCAGATCAACGACCATAGTGTTTAATTTATAGGGAATTTCCAGCTCCCGCGCCTGTTCGATATACCTCGCCGCATACTCTGGGCCGGTCAGCTCCTCCTTGAAGGTATGCAGACCGAAGCCGTTGTGGATGCATTGGTTGAGGATGCCGCCGAGTCTGGCATCGCGCTCCACGATCAGCAGATCCTCCACGCCTGCCTCTCTTGCGGCAATCGCTGCGGCAAGTCCCGCCGGGCCGCCTCCGATAATCACCAGATCCTTCTTCATCTCGCATCCCCCTCTCCCGCATCGATTCCGTCCTTGTCATAGCCTGTAAGGAACTCACTTCCACTGCCCTTCTTGCTGATCTCTCCCATGTCCCTTCCAAGCTCCCTCGCCAGAATTTCCACCGTTTTAGGGGAACAGAAGCCCGCCTGACAGCGCCCCATTCCTGCCCTTGTCCGCCGTTTGATGCCGTCCAGCGTCGTCGCGCCGAGCGGTCTGTGAATGGCATCCACAATCTCACCCTCCGTTACCAGTTCGCATCTGCACACCACGTTTGCATACAGGGGATTTTCGGCGATCAGCCGCTGCTTTTCCTCCGGGGATGCCGATTGCATATTCGGAATGCCCTTTCTCACCGCTATAAAGTCCTTCTTTTCGGCCGCCGAGAGGTATGCGGCGATCTGCTCCGCAAGCATTTTCCCCAGCGCCGGTGCGCAGGTCAGTCCCGGAGACTCGATTCCCGCAGCGTCGAAAAAGCCCTCTGCGTCCGCCGGCTGTCCAAGGACAAAATCGCCCTTCTCCTCATGCGCCCGGAGTCCGGCAAAGGAGGTAATGATCTGTCTCGTCGGAAGGGCGGTAACGCTCGCCGCCGCGCGCCTCAGCACATCCTCCATGCCTTCGCGGGTGGTGTTGATTCCTTCATGATCCTCGGTGTCAACCGCTGTCGGACCCGCGAGCAGATTGCCGTGAACCGTCGGCGTAACCAGAACGCCCTTGCCGTATTTCGTCGGCAGCTGGAAGATCGTCCGGCTCACCAACCCTCCGACCTTTTTATCCATCAGGCAGTATTCGCCCTTCCGGGGAATAATATGGAGCTTTTCTCCGCTGACCATATTGTGAAAGCGATCCGCGTAGACTCCCGCCGCATTGACGACAACCTTCGCCTCATATGTCCCGCGGCCGGTTGTCACAAGATAGCCGCCCTCTTTCTTCTCAACCTTTTCGACCTCCGTGTTCAGTTCAAACAGGACACCGTTGACCGCCGCGTTCTCCGCCAGCGCGATTGTCAGCCCGAACGGACAGACAATCCCTCCCGTCGGCGCATAGAGCGCCGCAACCGCCGAATCTGAGATTTCTGGTTCAAGCGCCTTCAGTTCCTCCTTCTCAAGGATCCGCAGCTCCTTCACACCGTTTTCGATACCCTGCTCCAGCAGCTTCTGAAGTCTCGGTCTGTCCGCCTCGTCGAAGCATAGGACAAGAGAACCGTTCCGCTTAAAAGGGAAATCCAGCTCCTCTGACAGCGCCTCCATCAGCCTGTTGCCCTCTGCATTCAGCTTCGCCTTTAACGTGCCGGGATGCGCGTCATATCCGGCATGAACAATCCCGCTGTTCGCCTTTGACGTTCCCTCACAGACATCCGAAGCCCGCTCGAGAACCGTGATCTCCAGATGGTAACGCGAAAGCTCCCTTGCGATCGCGCAGCCCGTAACGCCCGCCCCAATTACAATAATATCCGTCATCTGCCCTGCCCTCCCATTCCGTAATTTATCCTGCAAGCCGCAGTGTCACTGATTATACCAGTTCCGTCACGCAGCCGCCTTTTGCCTCCACATACCTCTCATCATCAATCTCAAGCCAGACACTCTCCGCGGACGGGTTGAACACTCTCGTCCCGTCGGCTGAAAATTTCAATGCGCCGGCCGCCTCCATATAATCAATGATCTCTATGTTTGTGGCGTACCAGATATCCTTCCGTCCTCCCATGAACTCGCAGAACTCTTCAATAACTCCCCAGTTATCATTCTGGTCGAATTCATAGCTGTGCCCCCATACATACATCAGCTTCAGATACTGCTTCTTCTTAAATTCGGCAAAGAACTTCGCCTTGTCCATCAGCCCCGGATCATTGTGATGGCAGGTCGGGTGCCATTCATAAGGGTCAGCCGGAAGCGCAAAGTCGTCCACTGCCTGTACCACTCTCGCATAGGCAATTCCCAGCTGCCGAAAAAGCTGCTTGATCTCGCTGTTATAGGAGCCGTTGGGATAGGCGTGTCCCCGGATAATCTGCCCGGTCAGCTGTTCCAGTCCCTTTCTGTCCTCGAGGATTTCCTCCGCCACCGCCGCCATCGGGCATCTCGCAATCGTCGGATGCGTCATGGTATGTGTTGCAATCTCATGTCCCCGGTAAAGCTCCTTCACCCTTTCCGCCGGAAGCCGCGGCTCCTTGCCGAGCATACCATAGTTGAGGTTAAAGGTTCCCCTGATGCCATGCTTATTGAAGATTTCCACAAGTCTTTCGTCCTGCACCTTGCCGTCGTCATAGCTCATTGTCAGTGCCTTTGCCCGCCCTTCCGGGAAACAGATATATACCTTCATCTCTCCTGTCGCTCCTCCCTGCGGCAAGTGCCGCTATTATTATCATCTTATCTCTTTTAAGCCGCGCCCGCAAGCTATTTCCTCGTAACAATCCAGCCACGTTACTGCCCCTTATCGTGCAGGAGTTTCCATTGCCTTTCCGGAGTATTTTTAGTATGATAGTGTCAACTCAATGATGTACCCAAGAGAAAGGAGCACAATTATGCGCGATTCATTTCGCAACAGACAAAACGGTTTTACAACAATGGATGGAGGTTCACAGGCAAGCCCGAAGCGGAAGCCCACAGGCAAGATCTTCGGCATTGCGGCAGCAGTCATTGTCGTCCTCATCCTTCTTCTGAATACCACCTATGAGATCAAGGAACAGGAGCAGGCTGTGCTGATCACCCTCGGCAAGGCAACCGCCGTGACCGACCCGGGTCTGCACTTCAAGATCCCCTTCATCCAGCAGGTCAGAAAGGTCAACACAACGATTCAGGGCTTTTCCATCGGCTATTACAGCGACAACAACAGTGTCAATGAAGATGAATCCCTGATGATTACCTCGGACTTCAACTTTATCGACGTTGACTTCTATGTGGAGTACCGCTACAGCGACCCCGTAAAGGCACTGTACGCCTCAAAGCGCCCGCTTGACATTCTGCGGAACATCAGCCAGAGCTGCATCCGCACCGTCATAGGAAGCTACACCGTCGATGATGTCCTGACGACAGGAAAAAATGAGATTCAGGCAGCGATCAAGGAGATGATCGTGGAACGGCTTGACGAGCACGACATCGGCGTACAGCTCGTAAACATTACCATACAGGATTCCGAGCCGCCCACCGCTGAGGTCATGGAAGCCTTCAAGGCTGTTGAAACAGCGAAGCAGGGCAAGGAAACCGCTCTGAACAATGCCAACAAATACCGGAACGAGCAGCTTCCCTCCGCACAGGCCCAGGCGGACGGTATCTTAAAGGATGCCGAGGCGCAGAAGACCGAGCGTATCAATGAGGCGACTGCACAGGTGGCACGATTTAATGCCATGTATGCTGAATATCTGAAAAACCCCGCCGTGACAAGACAGCGTATGTTCTACGAGGCGATGGAGGAGGTTCTCCCCGACCTCAAGGTCATCATCGAGAGCCCCAACGGAGATGTCCAGACCATATACCCTATCGAATCCTTCACCGGAAGTAACGGCAACAGCACCTCCGACAGCAGTTCGGAGTCCAATTAGAGAGGCATAGAATAAACGATGAAAACAGTTAAAAAAATTTTTATAGCAGTCATTGTATTTGTGGTATTGATGATCGGTGCATCCAGCATCGTCATCACAAAGGAAAATGAGTACAGTCTGATCCGGCAGTTCGGTAAGATTGACCACGTTATATCAGAGGCGGGGCTGAGCTTCAAGGTTCCCTTCATCCAGAGCGTCGATACGCTCCCGAAGCAGACACTGCTATACGACCTGTCTCCCTCGGATGTCATTACCAGCGACAAGAAATCCATGATCTGCGACAGCTACATCCTCTGGCATATCACCGACCCTATTAAGTTTGCGCAGACCTTAAACTGTTCTATTTCCGCGGCGGAGGGTCGTCTCGATGCCATTGTGTACAACTCGACGAAGAACGTCATCAGCAGCACGACGCAGGAGGATGTCATTTCCGGACGTAACGGCGCGCTCTCTGCGGCAATCATAAGCAATATCGGTTCCTCGCTGGATCAATACGGCATTGAACTTCTGGATTTCGAGACAAAGAAGCTCGATCTTCCGAGTGACAACAAGGCTGCCGTTTACGAGCGAATGATCTCTGAGCGTGACAACATTGCAGCGACCTACACGGCAGAGGGAAGTTCCGAGGCACAGAAGATCCGGAATACGACCGACAAGGATGTCACCGTCATGCTGTCCGAGGCAGAGAAGGATGCCGCTATCCTGATCGCGGAGGGTGAAGCGGAATACATGAGAATCCTGTCGGAGGCGTACAACGACGAATCCAAGCAGGAGTTCTACTCCTTCGTCAGAAGTCTGGACGCTTTAAAGCTGTCCATGCAGGGCGGCAACAAGACCGTGATCCTGTCGCCGGATTCCCCGATTGCACAGATCTTTTACGGTAAATAAATCACAGACGCGGAAAGGCCCCGGGTGGTGGAAGCACCCGGGGCCACCGCATGTGTCGCAGACATACGGCTTCCGCTATACTAAACTAAGGGAATTAGATGAACGCTTATTCAACATCCTGCAGTGCTGCAAAGTCCTCCTCACCGGTACGAACCTTTACAACCTTATCTACATTATATACAAAGATCTTGCCGTCTCCGATATGTCCCGTGTAAAGCGCCTTCTTTGCGGCCTCTATCACATTTTCGACAGGAATCTTGCTCACAACAACCTCAACCTTGACCTTCGGCAGCAACGTCGCATCCATCTCGACGCCACGGTACTTCTCACCGGCTCCCTTCTGGATGCCGCAGCCCATAACATTCGTCACCGTCATACCGGTTACACCGAGGTCATTCATAGCCTTCTTCAGCGCATCATATCTTGTCATCTTTGCAATGATAACTACCTTATGCATGCCCGTAGATACTGCGGAGGGAACCTCCACAACAGGAACGGAGGCTTTCTTCTTCGTCTCGGATGCCGCATCGTACTCGCTCTCGCCGAGATCTGTATTTTCATTTACATCCATCAGACCGCCCGATACATCCATGATGGAAAAGCCCGCATATGCCGATGCAAGACCGTGCTCCTTCGCATCCAGACCTACGATTTCCTCTTCCTCTGAGACGCGGAGTCCGACAGTCGCCTTGATTACAAGGAAGGTGATGGTAATAGTGACAGCTGTCCACGCTGCAACAGATGCGAAGCCTAAAAGCTGAAGCCCGAGCAGTTTAAAGCCGCCACCATAGAACAGACCGGTAAGTTCTACACCGTTTGCATCCGCGATGCTGTAGCCGGGTGCGGAATTTGTTGCAAAAAGTCCGACAGCGATTGTTCCCCAGATACCGTTCAGGCAGTGAACCGCAACAGCACCGACGGGGTCATCGATATGTAACTTATTATCCAAGAACCAGACACCGAACACAACCAGCAGACCGCCGACCGTACCGATGATGATTGCACCGAAAGCATCTGTCACGTCACAGGATGCGGTAATTGCAACCAGTCCTGCAAGGGAAGCGTTCAGACACATGGAAACATCGGGCTTGCCGTACTTAATCCAGGTAAAAATCATACAGGCCACTGTTGCCACAGCCGGAGCGATTGTCGTGGTGACAAAGATGGAACCGAGCTGTTCAACGCTCGTTGCCGCTGCACCGTTAAAGCCGTACCAGCCGAGCCAGAGGATGAATACGCCGAGTGCACCGATCGGAATGTTGTGTCCGGGGAAAGCATGCACTTTTGTGATATGTCTGCTCTTATCCTTTGTAAACTTTCCGATACGGGGCCCGAGCATCTTCGCACCGATCAGCGCCGAGATACCGCCGACCATATGGATCGCACAGGAACCTGCAAAGTCATGGAAGCCGAGCTGTACAAGCCAGCCGCCGCCCCAAATCCAGTGTGCCTCTACCGGATAGATCAGGGCTGAGATAACACCGGAATAGATACAATAGGAAAGGAACTTTGTTCTCTCTGCCATGGCGCCGGATACGATCGTTGCTGCCGTAGCACAGAACACAAGGTTAAATACGAAAGCAGACCAGTTAAAGTCCTTATAGGATGTAAAAATGTCAAATCCGGGCTTGCCGATCAATCCGACAAGATCCTCCCCCAGAAACAGTCCGAATCCGATCAGGATGAATACCACTGTACCGATACAGAAATCCATCAGATTCTTCATAATAATGTTGCCGGCGTTCTTCGCTCTGGTAAAACCGGTCTCAACCATTGCAAAGCCCGCCTGCATCCAGAATACCAACGCGGCGCCGATCAGAAACCAGACGCCAAATACTTCTCCGTGAACAGCACTCATAATCTCCTCAGTCATAATATTTCCTCCTCTTATGAATTTTATAAAAAAAACGATGCCGAGACTCTTCCCTTTGAAGCCCCATCGCATCGTCAAAAACAAAAAGGCACTACGGATCTCTCCATAGCGCCTTCGCTTTATGTATGGGAGTATAGCACCGCACCTTCTCCCTGTCAACAACTAATTTTTATTTTTTATCAAGAGACGGAAAAACGGTCTGTCGTTCATAGTGAGCTCCTCCACTGCCTGAAAGCCCAGCTTGTCGCAGAGAAGCAGTGACGGTTCGTTCTCCGCATCCACCAGCACCTGAACGCACTCAAAGCCAAGCTGCTCCCAGCCATAGGCGAGGATGGCGCGGCAGACCTCCTCGGCATAGCCCTTCCGCTGCCACGGTACACCGATCGTATAACCGAGCTCCGGCTCATCATAGCCGGGGCGATAGGAAAATCCCGCTCTTCCGATCACGCAGCCGCTCTCCCTCTCCACGACCGTCCACACGCCGAACTCATAAAAGGTGTAGACCTGCTCGATGTACTGCCTGATATACTCCCGCTCCTGCTCCTTATCCGGGTACAGATCCTCCATGTATTCCGTGATGGCAGGGTCGCTGTAAATGGCAAAAAAGTCCTCCACATCCTCCGGTACAGTTTCCCGGACTATGCATCTCTGCGTCTCAAGGATCTTCCACGGCAGACCTTTCAGTCTCCTGTACACCCGCTCGGCATATTCCGGTTCTAACTGCTCCGGATCCTCCACCCCAAAACGGAACCCCGAGAAATCCTCTCCGCTGTTGCCGGAGTGAAAATAGATCAGGACGGCTTCTCCTTTATTCTTAAGCTCATTTGCAAGGCCGCTGTCATCCGTCACATACAGCGTTCCTCTTGTCTCCTCCGTATGAATCTCAGTTTTTTCCAAATAGTGCATGCCGTTCACTTCCCTCTTTACGGTCTTTTTATTTTGCGGTATAATCCCAATAGTTATTATAATTACTTTTCACAGAAAGGACAATTCCTATGGCTCAAAATCCCATTGTCACCATTACCATGAAAAACGGAGATGTCATCAAGGCAGAGTTATATCCGGACATTGTGCCCGTTTCCGTAAATAATTTTATCAGTCTGATCAACAAGAAGTTCTATGACGGTCTGATCTTCCACCGCGTAATCAAGGGCTTCATGATTCAGGGCGGCTGTCCCGACGGAACAGGTATGGGTGGCCCCGGCTACAGCATTAAGGGCGAGTTCGCCGCAAACGGTGTGGATAACTCCCTGAAGCACACGGAGGGCGTGCTCTCCATGGCGAGAGCCCAGCATCCCGACTCCGCCGGCAGCCAGTTCTTCATCATGCACAAGAACGCTCCGCACCTCGACGGCAGCTATGCCGCTTTCGGCAAGGTAATCGAGGGTATGGACGTTGTAAACAAGATTGCCGAGACAAGAACCGACTGGAGCGACAGACCCTTGGAGCCGCAGGTGATCGACACCATCACGGTAGAGACCTTCGGCCAGGAGTACCCTGAACCCGAGAAATTGAACAAGTAATATGACCGGCATGAACGAGGCTAGTACCAAAGTACTGTCTCGTTCATATTTTGTTTACAAATCATTCAAGTATTTTTCAATTAATCATCATTCTTTAGACATTTTCTTCCCCTATACTAAGACCATAAGATAAAACAAAGCAAACAAAAAAGCCAGCTACAGTTACTTGTTTACTAAATAACTTTTTCATAATAAATGCCAGAGGACAATGTTCTCTGGCATCCTCCCTTTATAGGGGTTTTATTCAGGAATGCGGGGTGCTTCACATCAGAAAAAGATTAGCGGTTTTCGCCAATGGATGGGCGATCGATTATGTACAGCAGTTTCTCACAGGAGTTTCAGAGGTTGCCACGGTCACGGACACCGATGTCTTTGTATTCATGGATTTTTCCGCCAAGGATGAGTACACGAAAATCAACATCGGCGAATCGAATATTTTCCGGCTTCCCAATCTGAAGGATTTTGATTTCGCCATTCTGATGACGAATTCTTTCAATTTACAGGAAGAAACCGACTATGTATACCGTTCCGTCATGGAGTCCGGGATTCCGGCTGTCAGCCTGGAATATGTCTTAAACGGCATTCCGAGCATCCTGACCGACAATTACAGCGGTATGCAGGAGCTGACGAGGCATCTGATCCTCGAGCACGGCGTAAAGCACATTGTATATGTCAGCGGTCCGGAAGATCATGTGGAAAATACCACGCGGCTTCAGGCAGTCAAAAATGTCGCGCACGAAAATGGGCTGCGCATACAGGATGAGGATATTATCTTCGGCAGATGGAGTCAGGACCCGACAAAGACGCAGGTCATCAAATGGGTCGATGAACACGGTGGGCTGCCGGACGCCTTCATCTGTGCAAATGATCTGATGGCGCTGGGTGTCTACGATGCGCTGGAAGAGCTGGGCTATCATGTCCCGGACGATGTTCTCGTCACGGGCTTCGACAATATCAAGGTCAGCCGCGACATGCAGCCACCTCTGGCAACGGTCAGCCGCGATTGGCACGCCATGGGGCAGAAGGCAATGCAGCTTCTGCTGGACAAGACAGAGGGCTCCGATATTCCGACAGCCACTGTCATTCCGACAAACTTTATCTGCCGTCCGAGCTGCGGCTGTGCAATGCCCGAGGAAGCAAAGCCGTCCTGCCGCACGGGTGACGCCCTGCGCTACGACTGCCATTTCAGAGAAATCCACTGGGCTGTCAGAGGCTCCGATACAGCCGAGACACTGTACCAGAATTTCAAGCATCTCTTTCAGAGGAGCAACTGGATGGAGGGCAACAATTTCCTGCTCTGTCTCGAGAAGGAATTTTTCCGCATTCAGGAGCGCGATGTCAACCTGAAAACGACCGGCTACAGCGAAAATATCGATGTCATCTGCGCACTGAACAATGGGCTCGCAAGACCTCATCAGACGATTGGCTGCCGGGATGTCATATTCCGTGCGGCGAGCACAAGACCTGATCCGGCGATGTATATCTTTGTCCCGCTGCACAACGACGAACGTTCCTATGGCTTTGCCATGTTCTCAAGAAATATCGATGTTCTGGAGGATCACTATCTGTACATCTGGACACGGCAGGTAAATATGTGTCTGGAGCAGGTTCGGAGAAATATCACGATCCGGGAACTGACACAGAAGCTCACCAACCTGTCCGTCACGGATGTTCTCACCGGCGTTTACAACCGGACAGGCTGCGAACAGATCGCTTATCCGATGCTGGAGGAGGCTCACCGTCTCGGAAAAACCAGCGTCATTATGCTGGCAGACATTGACCGCATGAAGGTTATCAACGATCAGTACGGTCATGCCAACGGGGATCTCGCGCTGCGTACCGCCGTGTCCGTGCTGCGCTCCCAGCTTCCGTCCGACTGGATCATCTGCCGGATCGGCGGAGACGAATTTTTCATCGGCGGTATATGGACAGAGGACATTGACCCCGACAGGCTGATCGATAATGTCACTGACAAGCTCGCCCACGAGTCAAAGCGCCTGCAGCTTCCCTTCCTCGCCGCCGGAGCGCGAATCGAGCCTTGCCAGTTCTTTTTCGATCGAGTCGAGATTTTCCTCCACCGCAGCAGCGAGCAGCTGCACCTGCTTCTGCTCCTCCGTCCGGCGCAGAACCTCATCCTCAGCTTCGCGCAGCGACGCGCGCACAGCCGTCATTTCAAATTCTGTTTTGGCTGCCGAGGAAGCGGCGTCTGCCGCCTGCCTGCGCAGCTCCTCCAGCTTTTCCAGCCGGGACTGGCTCCGGGTTAGCTCCTGCCGCAGCGCCTGCTCCTCCGGCGACAGCTCCGGTGAGGCGTTCATGGCGTCCCGCAGGGCGTCCACCGCCTGATCCAGCGCGTCGGTGATGCCGTCGCCGATGCCGTCAGCCGCCTGCGCAAT
>USGM01000010.1 GCA_900554205.1 uncultured Lachnospiraceae bacterium | reverse complement strand
ATGTGCCGCTGCGTGCGGAAGGTAGCGAGAGCGTGCCTGCGGTGGTCTGTGCATTCTGTGCAACGTCACTTTGCGCAATACCACTTTTCGCCAAAACCTAAACTTCGCCATTGCCTAATCGTACATCTGGCTTTTTCCCCCAACACCTGCTATACTAATCCCATAAATGCCCTTGCCCAAAATCATTCTTCTCAGGAGGCCCCTTCCATGAAACAGTGCAACGAATACTTTAAGACGGAAATCAACGGCGTGCCCTATCTGCTCCCCTACGGGCAGTCCACCGCCGGATTAGGCACGGTGCTCCGACTGAACCAGTCCGGCAGTCTGCTTTGGGACGGTCTCTGCCGCGGACTTTCGGAGAACGAACTGCTCGCACTGCTTGCGAAGGAATATCAGGCATCGGAGAACGAACTGCCCCTTTTAAGGCGCGATATGGAACAGTTTTTTTCGCTGCTGGCCGCCCATGGGATTCTCACCTCGCCGATGTCCTCCCCGGAATTGTCTGCCGCGCAGGCTTCCTCTCCGGCATTGTCCGCCGCTGCCATGGCGCCCTCCACGGCTCACACCTTCCGTATCGGCACCGTCACCATATCCTGCACCGGGGCTGACGCTCTCTGTGAACAGTATTTTAAGAGCTTTTACTGCGCTCCGGCCGACCCCGATCTGCGCATCAATATCATCCGCCACGCACCCTTGCAGAAGCACAACGGCAGCATATTATTGCGGACGAGCGAGCTGATCCTGTGCGACTGCGGCGACACCTATCTCCTTCTGTTCTCCGGTGACTGGTTCCTCCATGAGATGCATCTGCGCAAGGACGGCTCCGTCGCTGACATTTACTGTAAATTAACCAGCCCGGAGGAGCACGCGGATATGCTCTTTCATGCGATCCGCTTTGCCTTTCTCCTCGCCGCCCAGAAAAAGGAGCTCTTCGTCATGCACTCCGCCTCGCTGCTCTACCGTGGGAAGGCATGGCTCTTCTCCGGCTGCTCCGGCACGGGAAAATCCACGCATACCTCTCTGTGGCAGCAGGAATTTGATACCCCTCTGCTGAACGGCGACCTGAACCTTCTCGGTATTTCCGACGGCATACCGGTCGTGTATGGTCTGCCGTGGTGCGGCACGTCCGGCATCTACACGGAAAAGAGCTTTCCTCTCGGCGGTATCGTCTTCCTGAAACAGGCCCCAAACAACAGGGCTTCCGTTCTCTCCGGCGAAGCCTCTGTGCTGGCAATCCTGCAGCGGCTGATCTCTCCCGGCTGGACAGAAGACCTCGCAAGAACCAATCTTGGCTTTGCCGCACAGCTGGGCGTAATGGTTCCGACCTTCTCTCTGGAATGCACAAAGGAGCCGGAGGCTGCACACGTCATGCGCGCTGCGATCGACAATCTGCCAGCTGCAAAAAAATAATCAGAAATTGTCCATCAGCTGACGGATTTCCTCCTCGGTCAGCACAACGCACTTCTTTTCCCTGATGCCATACACCCTCTGGCAGATGCCAAGCACAGTCGGCCGGTGTGTCGTCAGGATACAGGTTCTCGGGTAATCGTCCCGCATAATATTCTTCAACACTTCGCGCTCCGTCGCCACATCCAGCGCCGAGGTTGCCTCGTCCATAAGCAGAATCGGCGATTTTCTAAGCAGCGCCCGCGCAATCGACAGCCGCTGTGACTGTCCCTCCGAAAAGCCTGTGCCGCGCTCTCCGATCGCGCTGTAAATGCCATCCGGCAGTCTCTCCACGAAGCCCCACGCGCAAGCCTGTCTCAGCACCTGCTCAATCTCCTCATCCGTCGCATCCGGCTTGACAAAGCGCATATTCTCCGCAATTGTCCCGGAAAACATGGTATTTCCCTGCGGGACATAGGAAAACAGTTCCCTTGCGGCGGGTGTATTTTGAATCCTCTCTCCTGTCACCTCACCGGTGAAGAAGCTCTCCCCCTCCTGCGGATTCAGAAGTGCCAGCAGCAGGCGCAGCATCGTCGTCTTTCCCTCGCCGGACGGCCCGACAAGCGCAACAATCTCATGCGGATGTGCCTCCAGCCCGGCATGTGCAAAGACCTCCGTACCCGTGTGATAGGAATAGGTCAGTCCCGAGCAGGCATAGCTGATTCCCTTGCTCCGGTTCTGCTCCAGAAAGCTATGTACCTTCTCCTCCTCCGAAAAGTCCTCCGACGGCATATCAAGAATGTCCATCAGTCTCCCCGCCGAGGTCGTGAGCGAAATCGCCGACGGGATCATCGAAACCATCTGGTTTAGGCTGCTGGTAAGTGTTCCCGACAGTGACAAGAACATCGTCATGGTTCCGAAGGTGATTGCTCCGCTCCAGACGCGATAGATTCCAAAGCCGTAGCAGCCATAGGAGACGGCAAGACCCACAATCGACAGCAAGATTGAGGTAGCCATGGACATGCGCTGGAACTCCAGCCGCATGGAAAGATACTCCTGCTGCAGCTGTTTCAATCGCTCCGTGTAGAGACGGATCAGATTAAATGCCTTGATCGTCTGGATATTGGAAAACGCCTCCTGATTAAAGCCCGACATCTTCGCATTCATCGCAGCGCTGCGCTCATTGTTTTTCCGCATCCGCCGAAGCAGCGTGCGCGACATGAGCATGCTGACCGGCATACCGAGCAGCGCCAGCAGTGCAAATATGGGGTCATTATAAAACACCAGCGCAAAGGTGCTGACAAACCGTACCGTGTTGATAATCAGATTCGGAACCCAGCTCAGAATGCCCTCCGAAATATTTCCCGCATCGGCTCCCCATCTCGTCAGCAGATCGCCCGTGTGATAATTCTGTATGGATTCCAGTTCCACACTGAGCATCTTCCGGAAGACATCCTGTTTGATCTCATTCTCCACACCGAGCCGGATCTTGTTGGAGAAGTAGCTGGAAAGCTGGGATACGAGAACATTGCCAACGGAAAAGCCGATGTAAAGGCAGAAGGTTTTCAGCAGAAGCCCTACCTGTTTTCCGGTGACAATATCGACCATGTCCCGGGAAATCAGGCTTGCAATCAGGGAAACCGCTGTTCCCGCAAGCCCCAGCACCGTATAAAATATCATCTGCTTCCAATAATTGCGGGCATAGCGGTAAATCCATACCGTCTCCCGCCAGACATCCTTCAGGGCACCCTCCCTGATCCGCTTTACATAATGTTTTATATCCGGCATTCTTCTCTTCGTCCTGTAGCCTTTCTGATATTTTTAAGCATGCACCACAGAGTAAACTCAGAAAAAGCCGTTGTGCATACACACAACGGCTTTCCATTTCAAATCAATCAGTCGGTAACGGACACTCCCGTGATCGTCAGTCCTTCATCCGCTTCCACAATCAGATCACCGAATCCGATATTGTCCGTCGGGTTCTGATGGTATCCCATCGCAATCACCAGCGTCTGCGTACCGCTGCCGGAAAGAAGCGTCCAACCGCTCTTCCACACAACCGGCAGGTTAAAGGATATGGTAAGTGTCTGGGCATCCTTTGTATGATCTGCATTATGCACAGCATCTACCTGAATGCGGTAATCATGTCTTCCCAGCTCTGCAGTCTGATGGATATACGCGCTTGACGTATAACATCCTGCACTTAATCCTGCACCGCTCGCAAGATAAACACCCTCAGACATCTGTTCCGTCTTAACCAACATCGGTCTTTCATAGTTCATCATGACTTGCACCTCTCCCTCTAATACAAAAAAACTCTACAACTTGCTGCTCTTATTTTACTAAAACTTTACATGATTGTCAATCTTTTTGTGATAAAACTCTGTCAATTATTTCGACAATATTCAATTTATTGACTGTAAACTTTCCAATTTGATACCCGTTTCCTCCAGTTGTCTGCTCATTTGCGAAAATAATTCGCTCTCCGGTCACCGGATCGCTCGTCTGAAGCCAGACCGTGAAGCTTGCGCCCTCGATCTCTGGCATGGGCAGCTGCATGGTAAGAACAGCCTCCTGCTCCGTCCGGTTTCCTCCGGTCAGTCCCGAGAGGTCTGCCAAAAACTCCCTCTCAAAAACGATCTCTCCATCCTCCGCACACAGGACAATCCTCATGTCACACGCTCTGTAAAACGGTGCAAAGCCGACGTTTTTTAAAGACACCGACAGCTCCACCGTCCCCTGCCCAAGCTCCTGCGACAGCTCCGCCCACGAGAGCAGCAGTCGGTAACCGAGATGTCTCTCGATATAGGACAGACCGTCCATGCCGTCAAAGCAGTCCTCCGTGTGAACTGTGTCCGCCGCCCATTTTTCCAGAACCTTTCTGTCATAATTTTCATTCAGGTAAGTGACATGCATCGTTCGCAGATCCGCGATCGCCGCCTCAAGATCATTGAAGGCGTTGTCCACAATCACTTCGCCTCCGTTGGGAACTTTTCCACAGAGCTCCTCCTGAAATGCAAGCTCCTCCGCCCTCGTCCACGCAGCGGTGTCTCCCACCTCCGCTCTCGTCTGTCCTCCATAGGTTCCGTAATCGCTCTCACTGCCCAGCATTCCGTCGTTGAACAGTCCAAGCCGCCGTGTCATTTCGCCGTCAGCCCCGGCAATGTCCGCAGTGCCGGTGATTTTTCTCCACTGCGCCGGGGTACGCACCGCAAGAAAAGTCGTCTCATCCGTGCTTTCCAGAAGCTGCGCCGTCAGTTGCTGCATAGACTCCTGATCCGCATAACGCGTCCCGTTCATCTCCCCCCAGTTGCCGATAAACAGTCCCTGCAACGTAAAGATGCAGTCCTTGTAAGTCTTTAAGATACCGCCAAGCTGCTTCATATGTCCTGTGATGATCTCAATGTCCTGCGGCTCATACTGCTCATTTTCCCCGTACCAGTCATAGAGGAAGCGGACAATCCAGCGCTTATCCGTCCCGGAGATCGCCCGAAACAGATTTTCGATATTTTCCAGCGCCGCACTGCTGAGTTCCCCACCGCGGTACTCCTGCAGGTTGATCTGCAACATGGCAAGCGTTGTGTCCGTGTCCTCCTTCATTCGCTCCGCAAGCTCCGCCGCATAATCGACAGGCTCCTCCTTGATCCGGAAGCCGTAGATGGCATAAACGCCTCTGTCCGGATTCCGCAGCTCATCTGCGGATTCTGTGAAGCGCACCGTCTCCGCCTGTATGCACCACTGAAAGTGCTGCACGAGCTCTCTGCCGAGAAGTCCGAGCGCGCCGAGTGTCGCCAGAAGCATGACCACCGTTAAAAATTTTCCCGCCGCTCTTCTCATTGCGCCTCCAACTGAAACAGACGATAGACATTCTGCCGGATTAAATAGCAGACAAAGTCATCATCCTCATAATAGATTGCCGTCTCCTGCGGATACAGCGCCGAAAAGCTCTCGAACCACAGATATGCCTTCGACTCCAGAATCGTCCGGCTCTCCAGATTAGAATAATTCTGTGACAGCTTGGAATAGGTTCTGAGCGGCTCCGCAGCCGCTGTCTCCGATATCTCGGACGCGCTGATCGCGCCGCCTTCGCTGTAATTCGTGCTGTAATACTGTGTGTACTTTTCCTCCGCCAGCCATGCAGGGCCGGTCTGGAAATGGCTTTGGGCATACCGGATCGGCTTTTTCTCCACATAGAGGAAAACATACTCCGTCGGAATGGTATAGTTCTCTCCTGTCGTTCTCAGCATGAACTGGAACAGCTCCTCGTGCCGTCCCTTCTCGATCACATGATAAAGCTCATCCGTGGGGGACACAATCGTATAGCTGTGCTCCGGGAAGCTGTCCATGATCTCATTTGTCACGCGCACCACCGAATTATAGCGTGTCAGCTCGTTGTAGAGGTAGCCGTGATAGAAGCCAAGCTGTCTCGCCGCGACATAGATTCCGCCGACGCCGAGGATCAGCAATACAGGCATAGCCCTGCGTGCCCCCGTCTGTGCGAGTGTTGCAAGGACGGCATCCGCCGGAATGGCTATCACCGCGAGGATCAGCAGCTGCTCCGTCGAACACAGTCTCGAACCGGCGATCAGCTCCGGCAATCCCAGAAACGGCGCCGCATAGAGCAGCATAAAGAATGCCGACATCAGCACAAGCAGCGGATAGCCGTCAAAGAAGGTCAGAAGCCTGCCATTCCTGAGCTTTCCTCGGAAGATCAGCGCCACCAGCGCCGTAATCAGCCGGTAACAAAGCCAGAAGGCGAGTCCGAGCGCCGTAAACCCGACGATCCACGCCGCTCTCTCACTCCTGTACAGGGTGACATAGCCGTAGCTGTACACCCCGGCAGACTTCTCCCGAATGATTTCCCAGACGCGTCTAAAAATTCCTCCGATCTGCGCCAGTTTCTCCCGAAGCCGCTCCGTAAATCCCGGACTTGCAGGCTGCTCAGGCCCATCTTGCGATGTGATGTCTCCCTGTCCGGTGACTGCGCCGTCCGACATTCCCGTCGTCTCTCCCGGCGCGGGAACCTGCCCCTGTGCCTCCGCACCGGTTCCTCCCGTTTCCTGTCCACCCGGAGCCGGAACCTCTGTCGTTCCCTGTTCTCCCGACGTCGGTGTCTCCGTCGTCTCCTGCTTCTTAATCTGGTTGGTACGTCCCTCGTTGGTGTCTGTTCCGTTGATGATGTTGACCGCCCAGCTGATGGAACCCTGAAAGCCGATTCCCTCCGCCAGCGCAAGTCCCATCGGCGCGACCGCGATGAACAGCCCCGCCGCCACCGCCGCCATCAGCGGCAGGAGCCGCTTCTTCCGAAAGCACGACACAAAACGGCAGCCCGCCACGACCAGACACAGGAAGAACGCCATCATGGTCGCATAAAAGTGTATGACGAGAGATGCCGCGAGAGACATCATGAACAGGAGTAAATTTTCATTTGTGAAAAGATATTTGAGCTTCCTGCCGATGCCCTTGGGAATATCCGTAAAATCCGCCTTAAGGCAGCGCAGCAGAAACAGCGCACACAGAAACTCCGTGTACAGTCCGAATTCCTGCGGCAGCGTCCATTGCAGACGGGACATGCTGAAAATCTCGTCTATGCAGACCAGATCGACCGTGAGGAACATTGCCAGCACGAGGATCGCCGTCCCGCGCCATGCAAAGAGCTCTTTCAAGAAGAGATAGGCAGCCACGAGAAACACCGCTACATGAACCCCTGCCAGAAAAAGCTGCGAACTGTAGATGCTGACCCCGAACAGCACCCTGAGACTGTAAATAAAGCAGTGCATCGCCTCGGGATAGATGCCCTCGTAAAAGGGGGTGCCCTCCAGCAGTCCGTAGATCCACGAATGATGCCTGTACATATCGCCGAAGCCATAGGAATGGTCGCAAAATGCGCCGTAGGTGAAATAGATCATGCCGAACAGCACGACCACCGCAAGCACCACATACTCCGTAATGTGTCCCCGCGCGCTCTGTAAAAAGGCCTCCCGCCTTCTTCTCCTCCAGTTACGGAAACGGGTGCGCATATCCGACATAAAGAGCCGGATGCCATAGGTTCCCGTCACAAGCCGGATTACCGTCTGCCGCAGCTCCTCCGTGACCCGGAACCGGTACAGCAACACCCCGAAAAAGCTCCCATAGAACAACAGAGCCACGAGCCAGCCGTGCAGAAGATGCAAAAGCCCAAGACCAAGCACGACCGTGTTGACCAGAACCACCTGCACCGTCACGCAGAAGCAGAACCGGACGCTCCGGCTCTTCCCCTTCAGGTACCCACCGAACACAACGGAGGGCCAGATGAACATGACCGCTATATATGCAATGAGGACCTTGCCGTATTCCAAAGCCCAGTACAATGTCTCCATACGAATTCTCATGCCTTTCAATAACCCGCAGACCTTGAGCCGCAGGCGCAAATTTGCGTGTAAAAATCTATTTTATTGCTAGCGGAAAATATGCATTTTTTCCACAAGTCTGCCCCGCTTTGCCGCCTTTTTCAACACTGCGGAGCTTGAAACGCCCCTCAGATGGCGGTTGCGGTATAAAAAGCCAAAAAACATTCTGACCCAGTAAACCGGATAGAGAACCCGCCGCCTTCTCGCCTCCGGATAGGTCAGCAGGGTCTGATGATGAAATTCACGCAGAAAATCTGACATCCTGCTTCCACGCAGGGCAACCATGCGCTCCTGACTTGATTTTCCGAATTCCTCCGCCTCCAGAATCTCGCTCAGAAATTCTTCCAGATCCGCATGTTTGATCCGCCTGCTCCCTCCCGCTGTCAGGAAGCTTACCTTTTCCTCCGCCAGCCCCAGATAGGAGACGCAGAATGCCGTCACCATCCCACAGAAGCCCTCCATGCCGTTTTCCCTGACCAGTCTGAGAAAGGTCTGTTCCTCCTCCGGCTGACAGCCGTGCTCCCAGAAAACCACCCAGTCGCAGAGGAGCTTTAAGCCAAAGCCCGCACGCAGGAAATGCTGCAGCATATGCAGGAGCAGATAGAAGGCAAAATACGGCTTCTCCGGCACCGGCAGAGTGATCCCCATGATCTCCTCCTCGCAGCAGTGCCTGAAAACTTCCGCCTGACATTCCGCAAGTCTGTCGTTGACCCGCTGCTCGTCAAAAGGCTCTGTCAGCGTCATATGCAGCTCAATATCAATCTGATCCGGGCTTACGCAGACCAGATGATGATTCGCATGCTGTACCTCTGCCCGTCGGAAGCCCTGTGCTTCCAGACACCGGCACGCAGCCTCCACTGCCTCTTCATTCTCCAGAAGCAGATCAACATCCCCCGACTTCCGCAGCTCCGGCACAGGATAGTATTCCGCCGCAGCACAGCCCTTCAACACCATGGAAGGGATTCCGCTGTCCGCCAACGTCCTGACGACATACCTGCTCAAGAACAGCAGATGATAGCTTTGCTGTACCGTCTGGCGGCTCTTTGCCTTTATGTCCTCACTTATTGTACCATATAACAGCGGGAGCAGGGAATGCCTGTCGGCAAACTTCAACAGCTCCTGCATTTTTTCCGGCCCGGGCATTCTGTCCGGCTTTCTGCCGTGCAGCGCCGCATCCAGCAACCTGCACAGCTCTCGTCCCATTTCCAGATCCATCCGTTATTCCTCGCGCACTTTTCTCTTTTTCAATACCTTTTCCAGACTTTGCCATGTTGTACGCCACTCCCCCGTCCGGTGATAGAGCAGCAGCCACAGCAGATTCGGCACCGCGACACAGATCAGAAGTCTGCACACGATCTGCACGACCGGCGTTCCGGTCACAAAGCCACACAGTCTGTCCGTTATCCCCCATGCCACTGCGACGAAGAGAGTATAGCAGGCATATTTTCCGAAGAATGGCAGCACGGGTGCTTTCAGGCCCTTGCGGTAGAGAACAAACGGCTCTATCCACACTGATGTCACCAGTGCGGAGAGCAATGTTCCCAGAAAGACGCCGAAGACGTCAAACTGCAGGACAAGAAGGATCGAAAAGACAAGGTTGCACCCTGCCTCCGCCAGCGCCTTGTAGCGGTCGTGCCAGAAAAGTCCCATGGAATCGCGGAAGGTGAGTGTTGCACGGCGCGTGCCCGTCACGAAGAAATTGATACACAGGATCAGGACGATTCTTCTCTCAAAGACATAGTTGCCGCCGAACGCCAGCTCCACAAACGGATTCAGCAGCTCGTACAGGCAGATCGCCGCAAAGCCGTACATCCATTGCCCGATGAAGAATGCCGTCTCGAACACCTTCCTCATCCTCTCTTTTCCGCCCATGACACCGAGGTTCCCGACACTCGCCGTGATCCCCTGAAAGACCTGATCCAGCACCTGCCTGACCGACCCGATCAGCAGATAATAATTCGAGTAAATGCCGACGCTCGCAACGCCGACAAACGCGGAAATGAGAAGGTTATCTGTGTTGTTCACCGCTACAAGTCCCAGCTTATGCATCATCATCGCCCGGATATTTTTAAAGATCTCCCTGCGCTCCTCCTGCGGAAGCTGCTCCCTGCAAGGCTCCCGCAGATAGGGGTAGAGCCTGTCAGCTTTCAGGGAGATCAGGATATTCGTCAACACTGTGCAGATGATTTTCAGCGCAAGAAACAGGATAAAGTTCCGTGTGACGACAAGCGCGACAATCTGTAAGACATCCTGCAATACCAGAAAAGCGGTCTGGTACAGCAGCACGACATAGTTTTTCTGGTGCGCCTCGATCAGCGTCCTCTTATAGACGAGCAGGTACGAGAGCACCGAGTCCGCCAGATACATCAGATAGATCAGCGTCAGATGCTCCACATCCGGCCGGCTCTTCATCAGCGTGTCAAGAAACGGCAGAAGCAACATTCCCAGCGCCGCGACGCAGAGCGCCGTGCCCCGGTAGAAGGTGCGGAACAGCCGCATGAGCTGCTGCTGCCTCAAAGTGTCCTTCTCCGCAATGGGACGGTACAGGGCGTAAGTAATCGCCGTTCCCACCCCCAGCTCGGTCAGCGAGAGCACATTCAGGATATCCGTAAACAGCCCGTTGACGCCAACATAGTTCTCATTCAGCATCCGCGTGAAGACCACGCGGGTGACAAAGCCCATCAGTATCGCCGTAATCCGCGAAATCACTGCCACAGAGGTATTGATTGCGGAATATTCAGTTCTGCTTCTCTCCATGGCCTTCTTCCTCTCTTACCGCTCAAACGAGCTTTTCTCCGGCAATACCCTTTCAAATGCCTGCTGTATCTCCTGTCTCGCCCTCTCAATATCCGCGAGCTCCACCGAGTCGTTGATGCAGACGGATGCCGCCCTTCTGCCCGTAATCGTCCGAAGCAGCCCGCCGTTATCCGCACCGATATTAAAGTATCTGCAAAAGCGCGCCGCATTGCAGGGCGCGAAGTTACCGCTCAGCTTCTGCCACTCCCGCAACACATACTGGTTGACGTCCTCCCTGCTGCGGAAACGGTGTCTGCACACCTGTTCCAGCCGATCCGGCTCAAGCTGCCAGACTGTCTCGTAGGTGGATTTTAACAGCGGTGCCGGCCCGTGGACAGAGTAAAAGCCGGTGAAGCGCGGAAACGCCATCTCCAACAGGTTATAGCCAAAGTACAAAAACGGATAGCCGGGGTGAAAATACGCGCCGGGCTGCTTTCTCATATTGGCCCTCTTGTCAAAATACTTTGCAAGCAGCATGGCATCATTCAGATAAATATAGGGCATGATGTCATCCTCACGGTTTGCAACCACAGGCTGTAGGGCAAGCATATCCCTCGGCTTCCCGTTCCTGAAAAAGTCCGCTTCCCTCACCGGACGCAGCAGAAACACATCGTCATTGAAATACACGAACTGTTCCGAAAGTCCCTGTATTCTGTGAAAATTCAGCTCAATGGGATTCGCGCTGAAGGTCGGGAGATATTCCTGCGGAATAAAATCCCTGTGGTTCACGACCGTGAGCTTCGGATTCGCCGTATCCAGCCATTCCGGCAGATGTCCCCATGTCACGAAATGGATGCGGCGCACCCACGGTGCAAAGCGCTCCACGCCCCGGAACCAGAAGCGCAGAAGCTCCCAGTCCCGGTATCTCGCGTCGCCGCTGCTCGCCGCAGACCGCCCCTTATTTCCGGCATAGGCATCTCTCTCCTGCCGCCATGCAGGATCTGCGCCGTCCACCCACGCCATCACAAAATCTATATCCGCCATCCGCGTCCTCTCTCTTTCTGCTTCAGCTCTCCCAGACAGAACCTTTCGCCTGCCCCGGCGTTTGCGAAGCGGATCACCGCCTCATCCTTTTTCCTCAGAATCTCAAGCTCCAGCCTGCCCACACCGGAGACCGCTGTCTGCACCGTCATACTGCCGTCCGGCGCAAGCCCTGTCAGATCAGTCGGAAGTTCCCGCCGCACGCCGCCGCAGACAAAGTACAGAACCATTTCGTCGCAGGCATTTGCAAAGCCTGTATTCCCGATCGTCACCGCGAGCTGCCCCTTCTTCCACCGCACATCCGTCACGACAAAGCAGTAGCCCAGATGACTGCCGACATACTCATACAGCGTCTCGCCCGACGCAAGTCTCTGCTCCTTCCAGCCATCCAGCCTCGCCGGGTCATAGATGCTGTTCAGATAAGTAATCTGCATCGCCCTGAGCCGCCTGACCGTCTCCTCCGGCGTGCTGTCCAGCCCGGAAACCACTTCCCCGCCGCAGGGGATGCCTCCGCACCTCTCCCGGAGATACACGATCTCATCCTCTGGCCGCCATGCCTCCTCCCACGGAGTCTCGCCGCGAGCCTTGACTCCGAAGGTGCCGAGATCGCTCTCCGAGCCGAACAGCGCGTCATCATACAGACCGGCACGCACATCCTCCTCCAGCATTCTGAGCTGGCAGGGTCTGCGCACGGCGAGCCGCACCTTTCCCTCCGTCGCCTCCTGCCAGAGCTCCGCCATGTCGCTGATCTGCTCCGGCGAGAGGTAGCGGGAGGAATGCATCTCCCCCCAGCTGCCGACAAAGAGCCCCTGCGCCACACAGATCTGTCCGGCATATTCCGCCGCAAGGGAACCGAAATAGCGGATATGCTCCTGCACCCGCGCAAAGCGCACCGGCTCCCGCTCCAGTCCGCGCCCTTCCGTATCATAGCAGAATCGGAGGATCACTTCCTTGCCATGCGCCCCGAACGCCTCAAAGATCTTCCTGATATAATCCGCAGCAGCCGGATCGGGCTCACTGTCCCGGAAGTCGCTGATGTCAAGTCTGAGCAGCGCGAGCGTCTCCCCCTCATAAAAGGGCAGCCATCGGAGCTGTTCCTCATCGGGTCTGCCGATTCGGAAGGTGTAGATATGATACCAGCCGCGCCCGGGATTGCTATTGCTCTGCGTCTCATTCCCGCCGGACTCCGCCCTCTCCAGATACCGGTCAGCTCCTGTATTCCAAAACATCATCCTTCTCTCCAACACCCTTATCGTTTTTCAGAACCTTGACACGGAAGACAACCCCGATGATGGAAAATACCATCCGGATCATGTAGACGAGCGGCTTCAGACCGGAATGCATACTCTCGCCGCAGTCCCTGTGGTGCATGACCGCTGGAATCTCCTCAATCTTAAACCCGAGCAGCAGCATCTGGATAATCATGTTGGCATCCGGGTATTTGTCATCAAAATGCTTATATTTGCTGTAGTACAGGAACGCCTTCCGGCTCAGCCCCTGCAAGCCGGTTGTCGGGTCGGCGATTTTCCTGCCCGTCGACAACCGGATCAGCCAGCGGAACAGACCGTAGGCAAGCTTGCGCATATGTCCGACCGGATACTCGCCGCTGCCCTCCATGAACCGGGATGCCAGTACAATATCCGGGTATCTTCCGTCCTCTCCCTTTGTCTTCAGCCGCTCGTAAATGCGGGGAATATTGCATGCATCATGCTGCCCGTCCGCGTCCATCTGGATGACATAGCGGTATTTTCTGCGGATCGCATACTTATAGCCAAGCTGCAGGGCACTGCCATAGCCAAGGTTAAACACATGCGTGACCAGCGTATGCCCATGTGCCTTCACCACCCAGTTCGTGGAATCCGACGACGCATCGTTCATGACGAGAACATCGGCAATCGAAGAAATCTCCGGCGTTTCCAGTTTTTCCAGAACAGCTTCTATATTCCGCTCTTCATTATATGCCGGAATTATAATCAGCACTTCCTTAGACTTTTTCACTTCCATAACAGCTCCTCAAGTAGTTTTTTCTGCTCCTCGCAGTCGATCCTTCTCGCTTCCGCCGCGTGTCCGTAGGCAGCGCGCTTCTGCGGCTCCCGGATCAGTTCCCGTACCGCCCTGCACACCGCCTCCGGCTCCAGTGCGCACACTGTGCCGTCCACACCGTCCCTGACCTGTTCCCTGCTGCTCTCCGAGACAACAATCGCACAGCCGAGTGTCTGCGCCTCCTGCACGGCAATGCTCTTTCCTTCGTAGCCGGTGGCATGGACATAGATATCCGTCTGGGCATAGTAGGGATAGGGATTGTCCGTCTCCCCCATGAGCAGGAAATCCTCCTGCAGACCACTGGCGGCAATCTGCCGTTCAAGCCTCACCCGCTCCGGTCCTTCACCGAGTACATACCATCTGACCTTTTCCCCGGCAGCCTTCAGCAGCCGCATTGCCTCCACCGCAACAGGATAGGACTTCTGCCGGGTCAGCCTTCCGACCGTCAGGATGCGGATTCCTTCAAAACCGTCGTCAAACCCGCCGGGAAGCTTTGCCTTTCTCCTGATCTCGGTCTGGTTGATCACGTTCGGGAAAATTTTCGTCCGCTCCGCACATTTCGGATAGACCTCCAGAAAACGCTGCTTTACATTCTCTCCCACCGGGAAAACGGCATCATACTTTAAGTAACAGTCCTTGTCCAGCCTTCTGGTATAGCCCGATCTACCGTAATCGATATGGATGAACGCCGCCTTGCGCTTTGCCCTCACATGATCCGCCACATAATAGGCAGAGCCGCCCTCGAGAAAGGCAATTGCGAGATCGTACTCCTCCGGAAGCCGCTGTGCGCCATCCGACAGCACTCTCCAGAAGAGCTTATCCGGCTGTATCCGCCTCCGCCGCAGCATACCGGCAAATGCCCCCGCCAGATAAGGGAACAGTCTGATGAAATTTCCTCTGTGAAGCAGTGCGCGCAGGATCGTCCTGTACATGGTCTTCCTGCCTCTGCCCCCGAGCACCGATTCCGTATGAAAGCGATGATTCTCCAGCTTTACCCCCTCCGGCAAAAACGGAAGCATTTCGCCCTGCTCCATCAGCACATAGAGGGACAGCTCATATTGTTCCTCCGCCGCCAGCAGCCGCAGCAGCTCCAGCAGCGCCGTCTCCGCGCCCGCCCGACTGAAGGTATTAATCACGAATAGTATTTTTTTCATCCGTCAAAATTCCTATCTCATGCAGTATTCTTTCATTCTCCTGATTTAAGAGAGACACCTGCATGGCAAGCTCCTGATTCTTCATCATCAGCACCGAGACCATCTTGCTCAGCTTAAAGAGCAGGAGTAAGAGCAGCGAGCACACGAAGAACAGCAGCAGAAACGCCACATCGTAGCCGTGTCCTGCGGAAAATGAGAAGATTCCCGCAAGCAGGATTGCCAGTGAGACAAAGCCCCACAGAATCCCCATCGTCTCATTCAGCTTCTGACGCACATAGGCTCTGAAATCCAGCACCAGAAACAGTGCCCCGACTGCCGTAAGCAAAATCCTTAATACCAAGATCATCTTCCCTCTCTCCTTTATCTCTTGTTTTCTCTGCGGTACACCACACTGTCAGGCATGATACCCTTTCTGCCCGGGAAGAGCTCCCCATTGCAGAAGGTGTGAATATCCATGTTCCGTTCCACCCATCGCAGTCTGAAATAAGCGAGTGTAAAACCGAGAAAGCTCCCGATCACCAGTCCCATTCCAAACCATTTATAATCCCACGCGGTGGCAAAATAACTCACCACTCCCGTGACGGCGCAGAAGCTTGCCGTCGCCAGCAGCGCTCCGTTCAGATCGTTGAAGTAGTACAGAAAAATAATTTCCGAATAAAAAAGGAACAAAATAAAGTAGCCGACCGCCAGACAGGGATAAATCTGTAACACACGCCCGGAATAGCCAATCGCCGGAAGGAACATCACGCACAGCAGATAGATGATAACCGAAATAATGAACTGGATGCGCACCAGATTCATCAGCTCGCCGGACAGCTGCCGGAACATTCTCCGCTTTGTATTCTGGATGTCCTCCCATCTCCCGCCGATGACCGCCTCGGAATACGCCCGGTAGCACTCGTGGAAGTACATCTCCACGCGGGAGATAAAGATGATGGTCGCAGAGACGTTCGTAAACATGGCAAGACAGGTCGCAAGGTCATAGGTCGGTGCAAACACGAAGGAATCCACGACGACCATTCTCAGGTCTGTGTTCCAGAACACAAAGTTATGGATATACAGCCCGAGCGAATAAAGGAAATTGATTGCCACCAGCTTCCAGTACTTTTTAAAATACAGGAGCACCATGCGGTAGCGGTTGCTGTTCCTCCGGAAATACCGCTTCACCGTCGCCAGCTCCAGAACCGCCGTGATAAAGAAGCCGCAGGTCAGTGCGAGAAGCATGCTGTAGACGATCTCCCTGTGGAAAACCTTGACCAGAAGCAGGGAGATTCCGAATGCCGATGCCATGCCCGCCAGAAAGTAGACCGAAATCTTCTGGTAGTCCTTACAGATCGACAGATACAGCATGGAGTAAAACACGAACACCAGCGAGATGTAGCCGCAGAAGCCGGTGAACACGAAAATCAGGTTCACCTTCCCCACCACATGCTCCCAGACGCAGAAGGGAATGCCCAGAAGACAGCTCAGCAGAATATTCAGGAGCAGCCCGATGTCAAAGCACGGCATAATGTCCTCGTAGCGCTCCTCATAGATGACGTCCGACATGTACCGCGAGAGCACCGCGTTAAAGGGCGCCGCAGTGAGCAGCGAAAAGATGAATATGTACAGCAGAGTCCCCGAAAACAAGCCCCTTCTGGCGTAGCCGACGCTGTCATAGCCGAGGACAATGCCCATCAGCATGACCGTCCCGATTACTAAGAACATGGGCGCGATTGTGACGACCGTACTGTACACAAATCCCGCAAGATGCGACAGGATCGTCCGTCTTCCATATATTCTCTGTAGCTTGATGCCTATTCCTGCCATAAATCCTCTCCAAATACCATAAATAGCTTTTACCAGTCAATATCCTCGAACTGCCAGTATATGTCCCGGTAGGTCTGTTCCATATCTTCAATCTTATACTTTGCCATGACGCGGCGGTAGCCCGCCTCACCCATCTGCTCGCGTCTCATGGGATGCTTTGCGAGATTCACCATCGCGTCCGCAATCTCCTCCACATTCATGATGTGCGTCAGAATACCTGCCTCTCCGAAATCATCCGACTCGCCGTAGATCAGTCCGCGGCAGTTTCCCACATCTGTCGCAATCGCCGGAATGTGAGCCGCATATCCCTCAAGGATCGTCAGCGGCTGCCCCTCACTGATGCTGGTCAGTATTGTCATGTCGATTCCGCCGAGATAGTCCGTCACATTGATACGCCCCGTAAACTCAATGTCCGTCAGATGCATCAGCTCGACCATCTCAAAGCACTCCCGCGCGTACTCCTCGTCCTCATCCGTAGGCCCCATGATCCAGAGTTTGAGGTTCGGCACCTGCCGCTTCGCGTAGTCAAACGCACGGATCAGCGTCTTGATGTCCTTGATGGGCGTGACACGCGCAACCGCACCCACATGAATCATATCGGACGGCATATTTTCCGGTCGGGAAAGCCCCTGAAACCTTCCCGTGTTCACCCCGTTTGGCGTAATCCGCAGCTTCTCCTCCGGGCAGCCCAGCTCTATCTGCAATTCCCTTGCATGCGCATAAAGGCTTGTCACGATGTCAGCCTCATTATACGCCAGCTGGGACATCTTGCGGAACTGGTCAATCCAGATATTTTTATAAATGCCTTCCACCCATGAAGCGCGGATCAGCTCCTCCTCGCGCTCTCTGGTGTAGATACCGTGCTCGGAGATCAGCAGATCACACCCGAACCGCCGCTTCGCCATACAGCCCAGAATGCCCGCATATCCCGTTGCCACACAGTGATAGACATCCGCCTCGGGCAGCTTTGTACGCAGCGTCAGAAACAGCGGCAGATACATGGAGCGCATCGTCCACAGGAAGTCGGAGAACACGATTTCCGAGTAATGCAGCCGGTAGCATTCCTGCACCGCATGCAGAAAGTCCACACCCATCAGCAGATCATTCAGCAGGAACTCCTTCTCTGCAAACATGGAAAAGAGAGTGTCCCAGTCAACCTGCTGGTTTACCAGAAGGCTTCTCAGCGCATCGTATTCCGTCCGGCTAAGCCTTAAGCGTTTTCTCCGCTGTGACCGCCTGCCCTTCCAGTCATAGTCCTGCAGATAAAGCTCCCGCACCTCGACAACATTCTCCGGCAGCTCGTAGACGAATTTTCCGCGCATGGAGCGGTTGGCGACGATCGCCAGAACGATAAACTGATAATCCGGAAAGGTCTTTATCATGCTGTGTATCCAGCTCGATACCCCTCCGACAACATACGGATAGCAGCCCTCTGCCACAATACAGATCTTCATGCCTCATCACCACTTTTCTTCTTTTTCTACCTGAATGGATATTTCCGGCTCTGCGGCGCGGATCAGATAGACATCCGTTTCCACTCCGGTCACGCTGCCACCCTCTATGTGCTTCACCTTTTCGCCGCCCAGCCGCAGCAGGAAATAGGCTTTACCGTCAAAATGTTCTATCGTCAGCTGAATCGTATCACCGTTTCTCTCCGAAGTATAATCCAATGTCAGAAAACGCCTGATCCTGTCGTCGCTCTGTGCAAGTGTCGTCTCCTCGAATGCATCGTAAGGCTTCCAGTAGGTCACAAGGTTCGCTGCAATCCTCTTAGACAGCGTGTGCCACGAATCCTCCTCGCTCTCCGGGTAGGTCACGCGCTCCAGATCCAGCACAATCGTGGAATAGCCCAGCGCCGTCTCGATACATCTGAGTCTGAAATCATCCATAAAGGTATGCGTCACGCCGTTCCCCGTGGCATACTGCACGGTCAGATTCTCCCCGATGTAGCCCACGACCGGGTATTCCCCGCTCTGATCCTGAACTGCCGTCGTCCGGATGGAATCCGGCAGTGCAGCTGCATCCTCCTCCGTCAGCTGACTGTTATTTTCCAGAACCATCGAGAGAAAGGTGTAGTCCGGCGCATACTCCTCCCAGAAGCCGGCATCCTCCCGCAGCTTATCGGCGATGGACAAAGCTGTACCGGACGCTGCCGAGAGACCTGCCTCGATGTCCTCCTCGTGAAACAGCTTTAAATAAAAGGAGACCTGTTCTCCGGAAAGCTCCTCCTCTTCCTCATACCGGAATCTCGGTGTCATCATGCAGGTCATCTTCGACCTTGTGCGGTTCGCCGTTGAGATGAGGGACGGCCACACGATGTCCTGATAGACTGCCGAGGGCGACTGGCTGTAGTACCGGCCCATCTCCTCGCTGTTCTCCTCCGAGAAGACCGGATAGCCTGCAATCACCAGATTCTGCGCATTGACAACCGGGTACAGCTCATACGCCGAACATTCCGCCAGAAACGCCGACAGAATACCGATTCCCGCCTGTTCGGTCAGGAAATCACCGTTGACGCAGAACACTCTTGACTCCGAAAAGCTCTTCCGCCAGAGAACAGCCGGGAGCACACTGTTCTTTGTCGACTCCTCATCCGTTCCGACTAAGAAGAATTTCTGGGCGATGCCGTCATCGACCGCCTCCTGATAAGCCTCGTCCGTCAGTGTACCGACCATATAGGTCTTCGTTCCCTTTCCCGTCACATACCATGGAAGTCCGATCGCCATGTCCTGCCGCTCCGAATCTCCCTCCGCCTGCACCTCATAGAGTGCCTCTCCGCCCAGCAGGAAGCCCGGGAACAGATGCATTCCCGACAGGACGACCTCCGGCCGGTACGCCTGATAGATGCCCAGCAGCTCCCGTAAACCAGTGCTGTCCGCGATGAAGTCATAGGCAGGAAGATGGGCGAAAATCAGGTTTGTCCCCTCCTCTGCAAGCGTCCGCAGCATCTCGACCTCGCTCTCCTCCGTCACACAGCTACCGTCAATCACCACGGTTTTCCCCTGCACCGGCAATCCATCCAGCTCCCCGACTCCTGCCACACAGTGCAGGTTCCTCTTGCTGTAGGTGCAGAAGGCTTCCACCACTTCGGTCACACGCGCGTCGCCACCGACACAGAACAGCTCCGCCCCGTCCTCCTGCGGCACAAAACAGTTCGCAGATGTCAGCGCCGTGCCTGTGGTTTTGGCATACGCATTGCTCTCATATTCATTTAACTGCTCCTTCATGATGCCTGAAAACTGGAACATAAAGAACAGGATCAGGAACATCATTGTTATCGCTATATAATTTCTGCGGGATACCATAAGCTTCCTTTCTGTCACCGCCGGTTACTGGAAGGTACGGATCAGCTCCAGTGTCTCTCTGTCGATCACAATATCCGAACTCTTTAATTCCCCTAGCTTCGCAAAGAACTCTTCCTTTTTGCCCTGTGTAAAATACAGCTTCAGATAGCAGGTGTAGGTTGACAGCTCCCTCGGGTAAAGCTCTCTGCTCTCATCGCACCAGCGCTTCATCCTCGTGTAATCCTTAAGATCCAGCAGCAGTCCGCAGAGCCACTCGATATACTGCGGTGTCAGCTCCTCGGCATTCCTGTCGCAGAGCAGTTCGCAGGCATCCTCAAACATATCGACAAAGTTTTTCTGCTCCGCTCTGTGGAAGACCTTCTGCGCCAGAATGCCATGCATATAATTAATCAGCTCCACCGCCGCCGGAACGGCATTTACCGCATCCTCCAGCATCCGGTTATACAGCTTCTGGGAATGCTCCCGGAAATCGTTCAGCGCATCTCTCAGCACTGTCGCCGCATAGTGCGCAGTCTCGGAATCCTCACTGTTCAACGCAAGTGCAATCGACGCAAGGGAATCCTGTACATCCCCTCTCACGACATTCATAATCAGGGTCCGCAGACTGTCCTTGTCGGAGACGGCAAGCGCCTCCTCGATCGGCACGACATTTCCCTCGTTCTCCGTATCGCCGCGCCGGTTCGTGCGGACACGCTCCTTGCTGAAAATGACGTCATCCAGATCAACTGACGTGCGGAACAACAGATGATATACACCCTCGCTCATGAGCAGGAACATCGGCCCTACAACCGGTGTGAGCAGCATGATGGCAGACCAGATTCTGCCCTTGACCTTCTGGCCTTCCCGCTCCTTCACCTGCGTTTCATTCCTGACCTCGTAACCGATCACAAACAGGGTATTCAGGACGAGGATTACCACAAAGCTCCATTCCAGTGCGCTCATAGGCTGACCTCCTCCGTGATCCGGCAGTTGAAGCCGCTGTCACGGAAACGCTGCAACACAACAGCCGCATCCTTCGGGCGGGTGTTTGCAAGCAGGGCATAGACCCTTCCGTCCTGCAGTTCTCCGAGGAAATCGCTCTGACGCATCTGCGCCCCGAGACGTTTTCCCGCCTCCTCCAGACTTACCTCTCCCAGCTCGACCTCGATCAGGGTACACTCGGTCAGCTGCTTTTCGCTGGCATTCAGATATGCCGTGACAAGGGAGCGGAACGCCTCCTTCTCCAGAATATTTGTGCCCGGAATATATCTCTGGTATTGCAGCGCCGACATATAGCGGTTTGCGCGCAGCACGGCGTTCTGGATCAGGTTTCCGATGACGGACAGCATATTTGCCTGCCCGAGGGTCATGCGCTCCCACGGAATGCCCCATACCATCAGGATCAGCTGCATCTCATCCTCAGAATAGATGGCATCCGCCATGAGCGGGTAGCGTTCATCCATGCTCTTATTTATGTAGACCTTATGCTCCGAAAGCGGTTCGTAGAGCTCCTTCATCTCCCGGTAATTGATGGAATTGCCGAGCTCTCTCGCTTTGCCGGAGGTCGCGGAAAACAGTCTTGCGTAGGAGCGGTTCGCCACCGTATAGATCGCAACGTCCTTGCTGCCCATCAGCTTCGCAAGCACCTCCGCCGCGTAGAACAGCACCTCGCTGGCTTCATACTTGTCAAGGCTCGTGGTGATCTCATAGAGTCTTCCGAAGCTGTCATTCTGGTTGAGGATCTGGCTGGAAAGGATCTCTTTTACCTTGACGTTGCTGGTATTGATATCTGAAATATCCTCGATCTGCTTTGAGAGATAGCTTGCCTCGTTCTTTTTCTCCTCCTCGACGACCTTCAGCCGGTCGCGCAGATAGCCGACCACCAGCCCGAGGATCAGCAGCTGGGCAATCCATATGTAGGTGTTAAAGTCCAGTATGACCTCAAAGCCGCTCCGGTGGTACATCTGGCGGAAGCAATAGCCCGCAACAGCGAGCAGACAGGAAAAGGTCGCCTGCTGCTGCCCATAGATAATAGCAAACAGAAGCACATATAATAGATAGAAATCGATATTCTGAAAATATTCCCTGCCGACCGCGCGGTTGTTCAGCATGAAAAAGGGGATAAAGCAAATCAGGTTTTCGGCAAAGGGCAAGAGTGCAGACACCATGTCCTTCGTCCGTGTTCCGAGCAATCTTAAGAAGCTCTTCTTCCTTGCATCCGTGCGCACAAAATCCGAGGCATGCCTGCTGATGTAAGCCGCCGCCTCACCGATGCCCACCTCGGGCTTCTGGTAGATGCGGATGCCGAATTCCTCCTCATACAAGGTATTTGACAGCACCGGCTCAAGCCGCTGCCGCTGCGGTGCATCGACCAGCTTCACATCCTTGAGCGCTCCGGCGATATACTCCGCGATCGTCCTCTGCGGAAGCGTCTCCCCCGGGGAGATCTGGTATAGCCCCTGTCTCGTCTCCTTTGCCGCAATGACATAATAGATAAATTCAACTGCGTCCTTATAATGCAGAAGCGCCATTCGCTGCGCGTCATCCACCTGAATCTCGCCGGTCTCCAGCCCCTCGATAATCATGCGGGCACACACATTCTTCGTCTCTCCCGCCTCCTTCGGCGTGCCGTAGAGATGATCCAGCCGCAGTACGACCGTGTCCTTCCCCATGCGCCGGTAGCTGCAGCAGATGTCCTCACCGGCAGCGATTGCCTGTGCCCTGTCGGTATGTACCATGCACGGCGTGTCGCAGGAAATCTCCTCCGCATATTCCCCCTGATAGACCTCCTCAGAGGAAAGATAAATAAACCTGCCCTTCCCGAGCGCAATGTGCGCCGTGAGCAGATTGAACAGACCTGCCGTGTAGGTGACCGGACGGCTCTGCCTCTTGTCCCAATGGTAATTCGTGTCAAATGCCCCCAGAAACACTGTCACGTCAGGCTGGATGCTGTCAACCACCTCGCGGATGCAGCTGTCGTCGTAGGAAAAATGATAGGTCTCAAATACCTTCCCCACAGATTTTGCAGTCTTCGGCTCCTCCGTCAGCCGGAACACGCGGTGCCCCTCTTTTTTTAATTTGTCGATCAAAAGCTTCGTAAAACGGCTGCTGCCGCCAACCAGTAAAATATTCATACGTTATACAATCCCCTGCACCTTTAATTGACCGATGAAATCTTTCACATCCGCCTCAGCCTCCGCCAGTTCAATTCCGTAGAACTGCCGAAGCGTCTCGGCAATTTCCCCTATCGCCTTTCCTGCCGAATACTCCTTCCAGATCAGCGCCCCGCACTGATTCAGCATAAGCGGCTTCTCGAAGGGCAAGCCCTTCTGTTCCATGTTGATCAGCCAGTAATCTCCGGCTGCCTCACGGAGTTGATAACCTGTCTGCCTTTTCTGATCCAAACTTTTTCTCCCTCTAACATAGCTTATTCGACAATGCCAAATGTATTACGCACATAATTAAAGATAATTATGAATAGTATATCATAATTTCGTCCCTCGAGCAACTCTACAAGCGCAATTTCAAAAAAAGCCCTGCAAGTCATTCCGACCTGCAAGGCTCATCTGTAATGTCATATTCATCCAGAAAATGATGCCGCACACCCTTTTGCTTATAGGCGACGACCGTATCCAGATTCACATTTTCCACACTCTTAAAAATATTGCTCTCGACAAAGGGATTCTTTTTCTTCATCTCCCGGATCAGTTCCTTGATCTCGACCCGCTTGGAGCGGTTCTCCTCGTTGTTGCAGGTGGTACAGGTGTCTGTAAATTTGCAGGCACACTGGATAAAGTGCAGATGGTTGTAATCCCGCCATGCCTTGATATCATCCTCCCGCACAAGGTAGAGCGGTCTGATCAGCTCCATCCCCTCGAAGTTTGTGCTGTGCAGCTTCGGCATCATGGTCTGTACCTGCGCCCCGTACAGCATTCCCATCAGGATTGTCTCGATGACATCATCGTAGTGATGCCCTAGGGCAATCTTGTTGCAGCCCAGCTGCTTCGCAAAGCTGTAGAGGTAGCCGCGCCGCATTCTCGCACACAGATAGCAGGGCGACTTCTCGATCTCGTACACGGATTCAAAAATATCGGATTCAAACACATGGATCGGAATCTTCAGCTTCCGGGCGTTCTCCTCGATCACCTGCCTGTTCTCGGGACTGTAACCGGGATCCATGACAAGAAATTTCACCTCAAACGGGAACTTATTGTGGAGCTTCAGCTCCTGAAAGAGCTTTGACATGAGCATCGAATCCTTGCCGCCCGAGATGCAGACCGCGATGCAGTCGCCCTCCTTCACCAGCTCATAGCGGTTGATTGCTTTGGTGAAATTGCACCAGATGCTCTTTCGGAATTTCTTCCGCAGACTCAGCTCCACATCATGGCAGACATCGTCCGCCTCCTGCCGCTTCATCTCCCGCATCAGCCACTCCATGTAGCCGCCACGCAGACTGTACGCCTCGTAGCCTGTCCGTTCCAGCTCCGCCGCAGTATCCAGACTGATCCGCCCCCTCGCACAGCAGAGCACAAGCTTTTTCTCCCTTCCGTCTGGCAGCCGCTCCGCCAGCGCCTCCCTCGTCAGCTCCCTCTCCGGTATGGCAACCGCCCCCGGAATGCTGCCGTAGGCAAGCTCCTGCTCATCCCGCATATCAATCAGCACATAACTGCCCGCGTCCCACTTTTCCAGTTCATCCAATGTTACTTCCATATATCCCCCTGCAGCGCCTCCTTCAGCGTCCTCCATCCCAGCACCGCACACTTCACCCGCGCGGGCATATGCGAAATATCCTGTAAAACGCCAGCCTCCTCAAGACTCTCAATCTCCTCCTGGGTCGCCGTTCCCTTAATCATGCGGAAGAAGCTCTCTCCCTTCTCCAACGCCTCCTTCACCGGCATGCCGATAATCATTCCGAGCATGATGTCCGTCGATGCCTGTGAGATGGCGCAGCCGTCACCCGTGAATGCGCCGTCTGTAATGATGCCGCCCTTCACCTTTAACTTCAGGAAAATATCGTCGCCACAGCTGGGATTCACACCCTCCAGCACAATGTCCGCATCCTCCAGCTCGTGCTTGAATTCCGGGTGGATATTGTGTTCTGTCAGAATTTCATTATAAAAGCGGTTATCTGCCATAGCCCATGCGCTCCCTTACCTTTGCTACACTCTCAAGAAGCCTGTCCGCCTCCTGCATTGTATTATAAAACATAAAGCTTGCTCTTGTCGTGGAATTTACGCCGAGAAATTTCAGCAGCGGCTGGGCGCAGTGATGCCCCGCCCTGACCGAAATGCCGTCGGCACAGAGGATCTCGCTCACATCATGCGGATGCACCTGATCGATGGTAAACGTGACAATACCCGTATGCTCCTCCGGTTTCTCCGAGCCGAGCACATGCACATGGGGAAGCTCCCTCATCCCCCTCATGACATGCTCCGTAAGTTTTCTCTCCTGTTCCTCCATCGCCGGATAACCTACCCGCCTGATGAAACGGATCGCCTCCGCAAGCCCCGCAGCACCGGCGGCATTCACCGTTCCTGCCTCGAACTTATGCGGAAGCTCCGCAAACGTGGCGCTCTCGCGCGTCACATATTCAATCATCTCTCCGCCGCTCAGGAAGGGAGGCATCTCCTCCAGAAGCTCCCGCCTGCCGTAAAGTACCCCGATCCCCATCGGCCCGAACAGCTTATGCCCGGAAAAGGCAAAGAAATCGACACCCAGCTCCTGCACATTGACCTCCATGTGCGGTGTGCTCTGCGCCCCGTCCACAAGGATGACCGCGCCCTTCTCATGCGCGAGCGCCGCAATCTCCTTCACGGGATTGACAATTCCGAGCACATTCGACACCTGCGTGACGGCGACGAGCTTTGTCCTCTCGGTGATCTGCTCTGCTATGCTTTCCAGATTCAGATGTCCGTCCGGCGCGCACTCTATAAATTTCAGTATAGCGCCGGTCTGTCTCGCCAGCATCTGCCACGGGAGAAGGTTGCTGTGATGCTCCATGATGGAGACAAGGATTTCATCCCCCGCCTTCAGCCGGTTCAGTCCGTAGCTGTAGGCGACCAGATTGATACCCTCCGTCGTATTCCTCGTGAAGATGATCTCCTCCGTCGTCTCCGCGTGTAAAAAGGCGCGGACGGTCTCTCTCGCCGCCTCATAGATCTCTGTCGCCTCGACGCTCAGCGGATAAAAACCCCGCAGGGGGTTCGCATTATGATTCAGATAAAAGTCGCGCTCCGCGTCGAGCACGCACTGCGGTCTCTGGGAGGTCGCAGCACTGTCCAGATAGACCGTTCTCTCCTGTGTCAACAGTGGAAATTCCTTTCGATAGTCAAGTACGTTCACGGTACTAAAGCACCTCCTCCAAACCCTTCTGAATCCAATTCTTTGCCGTTTCCTCGGGAATGAGATGGGCAAGCCGGTCAATGGCAGCCCTCGCCATCATATCCTCAGCCGCCTCTCTCCCGATACCTCGGCTCTCAAGGTAAAACAGCGTCTCCTCATCCAGCTGTCCGATCGTTGCCCCATGGCTTCCCGAAACCGTCTCCTCACTGCAAAGGATGACGGGAATTGTCCTGTTCCTGACATCCTCGCCCAGCATCAGCACGGTCTCTGTCTCCGCTCCGTCAGCTCCCGCCGAACCTCTCTTAAAGTCGATCGTTCCACGGAAGGTCTTCTGTGCTTCGTCGCGCAGCGCACCATCCGCCCGGATATTCGACACGGTCGCTTCCCCGTAGTGGTTCACGACCATGTTCAGGTCAAGCACCTGCCTGTTCTGTGCCAGATAGCCCAGCTGGGCATCAAAGCCCGCCTGCAGTTCCGCAAGATCAACCAGCGTCTCGGCGTAGGTGTCCCCTTCTCCCAGAAAGATCTGATACAGCTCCAGCCTTCCGTTCTCTGCGACCGTGCCCTTGATACGGTTCACGAGAACCGCGCTTTTGGGTGTGTGCAGCACCTGCACAAGTCTGATCTTCGCATCCTTTGCGACCTTCACCTCCGTCACTGTCTCCAGATGTGTGCCGGGCTGATAGGACATGCAGACCACTCTCTCCGTTCCCGGCTCCGTCTCTATTTTTATTTCCTTTTCCGCGTAGTCCTCGCCGGTCACTGTCAGAAACAGCGGTTCGTCCGCAGACGGCTCAAGGGTAACCGACTCCCTGCTTCCCTCCGCATTCCATGTCAGCACCGCCTCATTCAGATTCAGCCAGTACCATGTCTTTGACGGCAGGCTGTTGATTTTTCTCTCTATCTGTTTCATATGCTCCTCCCGGACATTATCCGATACTGCCCTTCATTTCCAGACGGATCAGGTTATTCATCTCAATGGCGTACTCCATCGGCAGCTCCTTGGAGACATTGTCCGCAAAGCCGCTGACGATCAGCGCCCGCGCCTCCTCCTCGCTCAAGCCCCGCGACATGAGATAGAACACCGCGTCGTCGCTGATACTGCCAATCCTCGCCTCATGGCCGATGGCGGCGTCCTTCGTCCTGACGTCCATCGCCGGAATCGTGTCCGACCGCGACTCTGAATCAAGCATCAGAGACTGGCAGGACACTGCCGATTTGGAACCCTTTGCATTCTTGTTCACAACAACGCTGCTGCGGAAGGTGCTGATACCACCGCCCTTGCTGATGGAACGGGTATTCATGTAGGAGCTGGTGTCAGGTGCCGCATGGACGACCTTCGCACCCGTGTCCAGATTCTGCCCCGCCGCCGCAAAGGTCACTCCGGTAAACTCCATCTTTGCTCCCTTTCCCCGCAGAATGCTCATCGGGTACAGGTAGCTGACATGGGAACCGAAGGAGCCGGACACCCACTCGATCACGCCGCCCTCGTCCACCAGAGCTCTCTTCGTGTTGAGGTTGTACATATTTTTCGACCAGTTCTCGATCGTCGAGTAGCGCAGCTTCGCGTTCTTCTTTACGAAAAGCTCCACGCACCCGGCATGCAGGTTCGCCACATTGTATTTCGGTGCGGAGCAGCCCTCGATGAAATGAAGGTTTGCTCCCTCATCCACAATAATCAGCGTATGCTCGAACTGCCCCGCTCCCTTGGCATTCAGCCGGAAGTAGGACTGCAGGGGAATGGAGACATCCACGCCCTTCGGCACATAGACGAAGGAGCCGCCCGACCAGACAGCGCCGTGCAGTGCCGCGAATTTATGATCCTTCGGCGTCACGAGCTTCATGAAATATTCCTTCACCATATCGGCATACTCGCCGTTCAATGCACTCTCCATATCGAGATAGACAACGCCCTGCGCTGCGACCTCATCCCTTACATTGTGGTATACCAGCTCCGAGTCATACTGTGCTCCGACGCCTGCGAGGGACTTTCGCTCCGCCTGCGGGATGCCCAGCCGCTCAAAGGTCTCCTTGATATCTGTCGGCACATTTTCCCAGTCGTTCTTCATCTCCGTGTGAGGGCGGACATAGGTTGCAATGTGATCGATGTCCAGTCCTTCTATCGAAGGCCCCCAGTCCGGCACCTGCATCTCTCTGTAGATTTGCAGGGATTGCTGTCTGAACTCGCGCATCCATTCCGGGTCGTGCTTCTCTCTCGAAATCTGTTCTACGATCTCGGGGGTCAGCCCCTCCTCAATACGGAACGCATCCTTCTCCTCATCCCTGATGTCATAGACGCTGCGGTCTATATCCTCCACATATGTTTTCTCACTCATATTGCTCTCCGTTTCTATGCATGGCGGTTCTTTTACGCTTCGACGATGTTTTCAAAACCTCTCTCGTTGACCGTATCTACCAGAGCGGCATCGCCCTCCCTGACGATGACTCCGTTCTCCATGATGTGCGTCACATCCACGTGAAGCGCCTCCAGGATCTTCGTGCTGTGGGTAATGATCAACAGGCTCCCCTTGCAACGCTCCTGATAAAGTCTGATCCCGTTGGAGACGGTTCTGACCGCATCCACATCCAGCCCGGAATCCGTCTCATCCAGTATTGCCAGTGACGGCTCCAGCATCAGAAGCTGTAAGATCTCCGCCTTTTTCTTCTCACCGCCGGAAAAGCCCACGTTCAGGTCTCTCTCCACATAGGACTCGTCCATCGCCAGAAGTTTCATCGTCTCAAGGAGCTTTTTCTGGTACTCAAACAGGCGCATCCTCTTTCCCGTCTTATATTCCAGCGCACTGCGGATAAACGCCGACAGGGTGACTCCCGGAACCTCAAGCGGATTCTGGAAGGAGAGGAAAATTCCTTTCTTCGCGCGCTCGTTGACTGCGAGCTCCGTGATATTCTCACCCTCAAAAATCAGTTCTCCCTCCGTCACCTCGTAGCGCGGATTTCCCGCGATCGCGTAGCCCAATGTGGACTTTCCGGTTCCGTTGGGGCCCATCAGTACATGAACCTCCCCGCGCCCGACCTCCAGATTGACTCCGTGCAGGATCTCCTTATCACCGACATTCACATGCAGATTTTTAACTGCCAACAGCTTATCATCCATCTCCGTTTACTCTCCTTCACTGATTTATCTCCGCCTTACAGCAGCACTGACCTTTTAAGGCTCCTTCTTCCACCAGATCTTCCAGCGTATGCTTGTCCAGATAGTCGTCAATGACCTCTCCGAGTCCGATCCAGAAGGGAAGCGTTGCACACTGCTCCGTCCGTGTGCATTTCGGTTCTGTAGCACAAATACAGGCGACAGGCGCAACGTCCCCCTCGACAGCCCGGAGAATATCCCCTGTCCGATACTCTCCGGGTTGTTTCACCAGCCGGTAGCCCCCGGCTTTCCCGGAGGAGCTGTCTACCAAGTGTGCTTTTGACAGTATTGCCATTATACTCTCCAGATATTTTCTGGATATCTCCTGCCGCTCCGCTATTTCCTTCAGCGAAACATATTCCCCGTTCCCGTGCTCCGCGAGGTCAAGCATAACGCGCAGCGCATATCTTCCTCTGGTCGATATCATCATAAGAATTTTCTTCGCCTCAGCTTTCTCCTATCTTTCAACTAGGAATTATATCCGCAAATTCCCACCGTGTCAATAGGAATTACATAAAAGTTCCTTCGATTGATCTGTCATCACGACAGGTCTCTCTTTTTGTAGATCAGTATGGCTGCGGCAAGGCCGCCTGCAATCAACACACCGGCAAGCAGAATGCTGAATACTTCCGGATGTTCTCCCGCAAAGATATCAGCAGCATTACAGTAGTAAAAAGGTGTCAACAGCTTCAATTTGTCCAATGCCGGAACCACATTTGCCATCAGATTCATCACATAGAAGAGCAGCGCTATACCGATCGCTGCACCGGTCAGTTTTTTCCTTGTAACCGCCGAAATCAGGAAGCAGATCGTTCCAATCTCTATGCTCATCAGCAGTGTCAGGGAATGATATTCTGCCAGTTTTCCAGGCTGTGGAATATCCTTCATAATCGCAAAACCGACCAAAATCAGAATTACATTAATCATATGGAATTGGATGATGGTCGCCAGCAGCGCGCCATATTTTTCCACAATAATGCGCAATCTGCCAAAAGGCAGCGTGTTAAGGAACTCGCTCGTGTGCCCTTCCTCCTCCTTGGAGACCATGGACACACCAAGCATTGCTGAAAACATAGCTGCACCGAGCGACAGAATGATCGATATTTCGATTGCGTAATATCCCTCCAGTGTTCCCATATTCATTTTATCCATGCCAAGTGCTACTGAGAAATCCCCCAGATTGGAATACATTTCCGCCATATCCGTCATGGACTCCTTTATACTGTCAAACAAAAGCAGACAACCCGAGCAGATCAATCCCACGCACATCCCCCAAATCCATGTCATCTTCTGCCCCAGCTTACATTCCTGTCCCAATAATACCATAATCATCACCATGCCTTTCCGTAATCTGCTTAAGGCCGCAGACACGCTATTCTTTCATTCCATGCTTCCCATGTTTTAATGGATCACATATAAAAATGCATAAACACATCTTCCAGCGACGGTTCCTCCAACAACATATCTTCCACCTTGAAGGAACGGAGCGTTTTCAACAGGAATGCAATTTCTCCCTGATAGGCAAAATGCATTTCTCTGCCCGAAAGTCTATAATCGGCAACTCCCTGCATATTTTTGATCGCATCCTCGCACATTTGAATTTCCTGTTCCGCGATAACCAGCCTGACCTGCCTGATATTTGTATGTATCAGATTATCGACAGTGTCTGAAGCAACCAATTTTCCTTCTCTGATAATCCCCACATGTTTACAATACTTTCTGACCTCTGGCAGGACATGGGAGGACAAGAAGCAGGTCACCCCTTCCCTATTTCTCTCCAGCAGCAATTCAAAAAAGACTTCCTGAATCAAAGGGTCCAGTCCCGAGGTCGGCTCGTCAAAAATCAAAAGCTCCGGGTTATGCTGAAGAGCGCACACAATGCTGATCTTCTTACGGTTTCCCAACGACAGCTCGGAGACTCTCTTATTCACATCTACCCCTAAGCGTGCAATCAGACCTTTTGCCTCCGCATCGCAGTCCATACCTCTCATTTTTGCCGCATAGCGTATGACCTCTCCTGCGCGCATAGAGGGATAAAACATCGTTTCCGACGGCATATATCCCGTTCTGCGCAGAATCTCCCTCTGCTCCTCACCTGTCTTTTTTCCAAGCACAAATGCCTCGCCTGACTTCGGATAAATCATTCCCAGCAGTGTGCGGATTGTTGTAGATTTTCCTGCACCGTTGGGTCCTAAGTAACCGAAAATATCTCCTTTTTCAACTTTGAGGTTCACCTCACGGACTCCTCTGTTTTTCCCATATGTTTTGGTCAGATTTCTTGTTTCGATTGCATATTCCATCTTAGCGCCCATACCTTCTTCCTATTTTGACTGAAACTCTTTCAACATATCATTGAGCTGTTCCGTGTCTACAGTACGCTTGATTTTATTAATCCATATCGCACCGGCATACATAAGCAGCACATACAGGGCAAACAAAAATGTCACGACCGGTTTTCTGTCAAACCAGGCAAAGAAATAGCTTACTCCTGTAAACAAAAGCATTCCGACAAGCATGCGCCCCCATACCCCGGCACTCAGCCGCTCCGCCTCATCAAAATTCCCCAGCAGGTACACCTGAATATAGCAGATTACATATGCTGAGGCTATCGTCTCGATCAGGCACAGGATACTCACTTCAAAACACCCCTGAATCCAGAGATAGCAGCATTGGAAAAACAGAAGGGCAAAGAAATACAGACAAGCCTTGTATTCTATTCCGATTTCTTTTCCTAAATATCCAATAAATTTCTTATTCTTCCAAAACATGTTCCTATCTCCTTCCCTTTTCCAGAGCTTCCCTGATATTTCCGGCATACTTTCTGGATATCAGTATCTGCTCCTGGTTATTCATCGTGGCAAGTAATTTTGCCCCCGGAATGCTTTGCAGAAAAGCTACCTTGTAGAGATTCATCAGCATGGTTCTTGAACATCTCACCAGCCCGAGCGCTCCATACTGTCCCGCAAGTTCTTCCAGCTTCTCCCGCAAACGGTATACCGCCTGTTCCAGATAGGCATAGGTAATCCCGTCCACGCTTTCAAAATATAAAACCTCCTCTGCCGAGAACACCACCATCTGCTCTCCCTTCTCAGAGAAGCCGGTTAATCTGGTATTTTGCAGGGACAGCTTATGTAGCAATTCCGAAAGCTCAGGTGTCATATTTTTATAATTTACAATAATCTCTTCTTCGCCGGTCTGAATTTTGTTTAGCGTGACTTTCATGCCGTTCTTGACTCCATTCTGTATCTCCATTGCCTGTTAAATCATTTCTCAGTACTGATTGACTTTATTGTATCAGACTTTACGATGATAGCAATGCCACAAGAGCCAGAATGCATCTGACCGCAGACAGAATACACCGTAGTATAGTCTGGGACTCGCCTACGGCTCCATCCGAACCGAATCCAATATCTGCATCGCCTGATCTCCGTACTCCTCCCACCAGTCATCCACGCAGTTAGTTGTTGCGACAACATTGTTATTCTTCCCCAGAAAGACAATGAAGGACCATCTGTCGGAGCCGTCGTAATAGCCTGCTCTTGCCATATCCTCCGCGAGTTCTATTTCGACCTCCTCCAGCCCTGTTCCGCATACGCCGAAGCCTGAGGTATAGAACAGCTCGACCGCCCCCTCCGTGACACTTTTCGGGTAAAAGGAAATGCTTCCCTCCGGATATAGGTCGTATGTCCAGCCGTCTGGTAGTTCCACGGACAGTTCACCGCCGGGGCTTTTTACCTCTGCTCTGGTTCCCCCCTGCTGTTCTGGCTTGCTCTCTCCGTCTATTATTCCTCCTGTTACATTCTCTCCAGTATCTGACGGTATGTCCTCCGGCACTTCCGGATAAATCGTCTCCGTGCTCTCCGCCGGAGCCTGTGCACCGCAGGCAGTCATCACTGACAGCATCAGTAGCACGATCATACAAAATATCTTTTTCATGATTTTCCACACTCCTTCCTTAAACTTATAGACGAATTATGTTCCTAGAAGTTGCTTTCAGTTTGCAAAAAAGCCACTACAAGCAATTTTGTAGTGACTTTTTCTCGTTTTATGCATTTATCTCATTCACAGTCTTTCAACCATCGTCTCAGAATGAACTGCCAGTCCATCCCATCCTGCATTACTCTTAAAACCGTTACTATCTTCTTCACATCATCAACAACATAAAAGAACAAATATGTACAATATGGTTTTAGATATATATCATATCCCCTATACCGAAACCCGACTGTATTAAATCCCGTTGGTAACGTTTTTAATCCTTCCGTAGCTTCCTTTATCTTTTTAGTAAAATTTTCTCCAAGCTCACGATATTTGAAAGTGTCTAAAATATATCTCTTCATCTTTCTCATATCATCTCTGCTACTAAAGGTATACTCGATTCTGTATTCATTTATTTTCATGATGCACCTACTTAAATTGCATCAAGCTCTGCCCACATTTCCTCTTCTGAAATGACTTTACCCTGCTCCATATCATCTATGGCCTCATCCAGCTTAGAAAACAAGACATTCATCGCATCATCTATGGTGTATGCGCTTTTTGTTACTTGAACTGCTTCCATAAATATCATCCTTTCTAATCGGATTGCCTCTTATATCTTATAGTATAACACAGTCAGGTTTATTCTACTATAATTATTTTAAAATTTCTTTTTAGAAGCCGGAGTCCTCTTTCTTTGACCGTTGCTCTGCCATAACGTCCATGCTATAATTCAAATTACAGGAGGCACTTCATATGAAATTAAAACGTTTAATCTAGCTCCATGCGGTTCTTGTATTGGCAATGCGTGTGGAGCGTAACTCATGTTGCCGCATTTCATTACTGAATAATACAGAATCCGCATTCTAACCAAAATTAGAATAAGGGAGTGTTCAGAATGAAATATGAAAATGCAGATAAAATTTTTCCCGAGAAATTGCTGCTTGAAATCAGACAATTCATGCCGGAAGGATATGTATATATCCCACCCCAGCGAAGCAGAAGGAAATGGGGTAAATTATGTTATATGAAAATATTTTAAACGGCATTACAGATCAGGCAAAAGAAATATTCGGTGAGGAACTTGTAGGCATATACCTGCATGGTTCTATGGCAATGGGTTGTTTTCAGCCGCAGAAAAGCGACATTGATCTGCTCATCGTAATCAGGAACAATATTTCAGACAGCCAGAAAACGGCGTTTATGGATCATGTGATTGAGTATAATAAAATTGCACCAAGCAAGGGAATTGAACTGAGCATTGTGAAGCTGGAATACTGCAGACATTTCCCCTATCCGACGCCGGAATTAATGAAGTATTTGCCGACGATATGCTGCCGGTGATAGAAAATCTTAGGGCGAATCCTCACTGATTCGCCCTCCAAAAAAACTGCTCTACACAATCCTTCCGTCTTGCATTCGCAGCACCCTGTCTGCGATCTGGAGCAGACTGTTTTCATGTGTTGTCATAATCAGCGTTCCCTTATAATTACTTAACAGTTCCGCACAGTATGATGCCATTCCTCCATCCAATGCCGCCATCGGTTCATCCATGACCAGAATTTCACCCGGAAACATCAGCGCCCTGAAATGGGAAAGCAGCTTCTGCTCTCCACCGGACGAGCAGCAGACGTCCTCCCGCCCCATCAGCGCCTTTAGCTTCTCATTGCTTTGTTCTATCTGCTGTTGTTCTCTCAGGTAAGAGACATTCTCCGCAAAGGTGCCCGGAAACAGTTGCGCATTCACCGGCGAATAGGCAGCCGTCTTCGTCAGGCATTCCCCCGTATCCGGCGTCACCAGCCCCAGAATCATTCTGAGCAGCGTTGTCTTTCCGCTTCCGTTTTCCCCGACAATCGCTATCTTCTCGCCCTCTCTGATCTCCAGATTGATTCCCCGCAATACCTTCTTCCCTTCAAATTCCAGTCCGGCGTCTTTTATGCGGCAGACAATCTCTCCGGTCGTCCCCACCTTCGGTTCCGGCACTGTCTCCATAATAGATTCAATTCTCTCCACCGCCTCGCTGTTCTGCCGTACACTTGATGCATATTCCTGAAAGCTCAGGAACTGGTTCCTAAAGGTTGCCTGCACCGTAAAGAACGGCAGGATAACCGCACCGTCAAAGCATCCGCTGCGATAAAAGACATACAGACACAACACCTTTGCCGCCAGATCCAGCCCCTGATCTGCGACCTCTGAAAAGAACTGCAGGACATTTTCCTGCACGGCGTAATGGAAATTTTGTTTCCGCTGTAAGCGCAGGCGTTCTGTCAGGATTTTTATGAATCTCTCCCCGCGGAGCAATTCCGCCTCGTTGTTCAGCGCCAGATGGTATTCCCTGACCAGTTCTCCGCCCTTCGTCGCACAATCCTTTACCAGCGCAATCCTATTATCTGCCATCGTCTTCAACACTACCGACAGAATGCACTGCGGGACAAATACCAGAAGCGCAACCGGGTACACACCGGCTCCCCATGCAAGCACCACTGCAAACGAGGTAAGCATCGCCGTCATGCCTACCACCCACAATACAATGTCCGTCATCGTCTGGGTATCCTGCGTCAGGCGCGCAACAACCGGCTCGAGTCCCTTGCTCCGATAGGCATTGTAGCCTCTGCCGAGATACCTTTCCAGCTGGTAGCGATACTGCTCCTCGTTAATCCGGTAATATGCCTTCAGATTGTAGCGGTTCCCGTAATAGTCGCACAGAGACGCCAGCACAGCAAAGCCAAACCACACCGCGATTCCGATATAAAAACTTCTCCCGAGTTCCAGATCTGAAAAAGCCCTGTTCGTAAAGAACGGGATGATAAACGACGACAGCCCTGACAAGATAATCTGTGCAAGGAAATAAACTGCAAGCATTGCGTACATCCCACGATTTTTTCCAAAGGCGCGAAAGCACCGCATAACCTTGTTACTCAAAGCCTTTTTCCCCATTAGTAGCCTCCTTTCGTCATGTTTTACACAAGTATGCCATCCGCAAGCTCCCATTTGCGGTCAAAGTTCTCGTCTGCAATCCGGTCATGCGTAATCATGACAACACCAATTCCGCCCGAGCAATATTTTCTGAGAAATGCAACCACACACTGCTTTGTATCTCCGTCCATGTTTGCCGTTATCTCGTCCAGAACCAGAAAAGAAGGTCTGTCTCCGTAGACAGCTCTGGCAAACGCTATCATCTGCCTTTCTCCCGCTGAAAATTTCTTCTGCGCGGAGTCCATGTTTTCCTGTAGTCTTCCTGCAAGGTTGCCGCAGACCCTTCCGCCAATTTCCTTCAAAAGCGCTGTGGTTTTCTCTGCGTCCCGCTCAATCCCTGCTATATTCTCCAGCACTGTTCCCGGAAAGAAGCCGCAGCTCTGCCCACAGTATCTGACCTGTCTCTGAAAGAAATCCCGATCCAGTTCCCACACCGGCAGATCGTCCGCGCAGATTCTTCCACCCTGAATTTCCAGCATTCCGCAGAATATTTTCCCCAGTGTGCTCTTCCCTGTGCCGTTCTGTCCGACGATCTTATAAAATTTTCCCGCCTCAAAGGTTGCGGAAAGCTCTCTTGTAACAGAGACTATCGTCTCCCCCGAATAGGAGAAGGACACCTTTTCAAACGTCAGCCTCTCTATCCGCTCCGGCTTCCTCTTTCCTTCCCACATTCCCTGATCGTCAAGGCCGCCGAGGAATTGTGCCGCTCCCTCCGCCCTTGTCCGGCTCTGGTACAGCTTCGGTAATTGTGCAATATAGGACATGATCGACTGGGATACACGGAAGATCGAATAGACGCCCCCGACATTGATTGTTCCCCTGATCACACCGAGAAGTCCGAAAGCAATGGCAACGAAACCTGTAATATGATAGGTACAGGTTCCGAGACTTGAATTCTTAAAAAAGGACTGCATTGCTCCCAGCCAGACATTGTTTACCTTCTCCAGCTTTCTTTCCGCATTCCGTGAAATCTTTTCCGGATTAAGCATTACTTGAACAATCTCTGAATTTTCAACCGACTTTCTCAGAAACGCATCTGATTCCGCCTCAAGCTCTTCGCCGGCAGTGTAATCAGCCGTACTCCCCTGACTGCTCCGATACTGGTAAAGTGTAATTCCTCCCGCAATCAGACAGACAAGGGCTGTAATGAGTGGATTGACCCACACACCATAAGCGATATAGACCACCAGTGCGAGCACCGTGCCGATCAGCTTCGGAACATCACCAACTATGTAATCAATAAGCTCTGGTATTGAACTGTTAAGCATCTGCAAACGATCCGTCGCGCCAACCTTTTCCCTGTCCCTGACAGCCCTGAGTCTCTCAAAGAACCATTCACTTTCTCTTTCTGTCAGCACACATTTATAGTTGCTTTTCCATATCTCCAGCAGTCTCTTCAAGCCGGCAGCAACGATGCCGAGAAGCAGTGCACAAACCAGATGCTGCCACCGAAAAAGCCTGTCCGCAATCAGCCGCTCCATCGCAATGCTGAATAAGCTGATGACTGCCAGTTCCGCAACTGCGATAATAAGCTCACACACGCCCATGAGTGCAATAATGGTTTTACAATATCCAGTATGGATAGCTGCTATCCTCTTTTTCAAAAATGAATCTCCTCCTTTTCACATAATATTTCAATAAAAATGTTATTTTCCATGAGTTTTTTTACACCTTCATCAAAGTCATCTTCTAAACGCTGCTCCGTGACTAATCCTTGCATTTTTTCAATCCATTCGTTTCTCGCGTCTCTGATATTTCTTTTTTCAATCAACAGATTAATTAACTCCCTTGAAGACTGATTTAATAAAACAACTTGTTCACACTCACCTTTTATAAGAATAGGTTGCCCATTGTAATCACCCAATCGATAGTCAGTATTCATTTTGATTTTACGCATATCCATACTTAATGCTCCTCTTCCATAATCTGTATTACCCGAATATCGTTTTCCTCGTCTTCATGTATCACTTTCGGAGTAAAATTGAGAAATGACTCTTTTTTAGCCATTTTCGTATATAATATATTCCAATATTTTTTCACCATGTCACAATTTGATTTTGCAGATTCTGTACAAAGCTCACCATTTTGATCCCTTGTAAAAACAATAGGGCATCCACCATTACAATAATGAAGAGCCATGCAATCAGTACATCCACCTAGTGATTTTTGACGTAATTCATCATGAAAAGTCCTTTGCGGATCATAGTATTTTAAATTTCCATTCTCATCTATGCGTCCCAAGCCATACATTTTCCGATCCATTTTTTCATTACAAGGCATAATATATCCTGCCGCATCAATCCATGGAGAAATTCCTAACCAAGCACCACATAGCGCCGGCTGTAAGGTATTAGGAAACAAAGAACATCCAATATGTTTTTTATAATTTTCTTGCACATAATTATTAGCTTTTAAATACTCCTTTAAAAACTCCTCCCTTGTATCCCTCTCCATTTTTTCTGCGCGCCCACTGTATGCAATAGGTTCAAAAGAAATTTGGTTCAATCCAATGTACTTGTCAAATAAATATTTACATATTTCCGTAATTCTGCATACATTTTCTGGCAAAACTGTTACACGAATTGTATAATTAAATCTTTTTTCAGACAAAAAATCAAGTGTCTCTTCTATAAGTTGATGATCTTCCTGTCTTCCGCACCGTTGATGTTTCTGTATCTCAGGTATTCCATCATACGACAACGTTAAATGGTTAATATTCTCTGCAATATACTTCCGTTGTTCCAATTCAAGTATTCCATTACATACAAGATTGACTTCCGTTTTTATATTTAATTTTTTCTCTCTGGAACGTATTTCATCGACAAAAAAAGTAAAATTATTCCAATATATAGTAGGCTCACCACCCCCTGATAACGTAATTGTTACCTTAGGTTCATCATGTGTCAAAAAGCTATTAGTTGTGAAGATCTGTATACTTGATTCAAGATACCCTGCATTTGTTTTTTCCCCAACACCTCAGGCTGTCTACATAAATTTTTATTATCTGAATCATAGTAACAATATTGACAGCTTAACTGACAAGCTGTTGTCAAAAAAACACCTATCTTATTTGTACAAAAATTATTTAATGCTTTTGTTTCTTTATACTTGTTTGGATCCGTTTTTTGTCTTTTAATTGTCCCTTTTCTTTCCGCTTCATTAATCCATTGTATTACATTAATCTCATCTTTTACATTTAACACTATATCATACTCTGGAACGCCAAACGTCCTATCCTCCAGTTTAAAAAATCTCATAAACAAATATCCCCCTACATCACGTCATTAAAAAGGGGAAGCTTACAGCTCCCCCGGAAATTACCTATTTCTGCATTGTGAAAACGGTGGTCCGCAGTGCGCCATAAAAGCACAAAAGCAATTTCTAATCTTTGCAATTTCTTCTTCATCAAAGAAAACAAATTCAGGTCTTTCGTACATTGTTTTTACCTCCTATTATTTTCTCGCTTGTTTTAGTGCTCTGACAAATATACTATACCAAGCAGCTCTTTAAAACGCCATGGCAAATTTGGAAAAATAATTTTCCAGTTTTGCCATGGTGTTTTATCAACATACTATTATGCTTTAAAATAAAACAAATGCTAAACTAAACAACCGGAAGAGAAAAATTACATGAAAAATAACATGAAAAAAAATATTTGCCTCCCTTGTATTTGTATACGCGATTTTAAATTCTACAAATTATATGTTCTTCAATAATAGTGGTCATTTTTCATTATGTATAGTAATAATGATTATCTTGAAGTCAAACCAAAATAATTTTCATTAATCTATTTCATGTTTCTTGCGCAAATTTTTGATTCTTTCTTTGCCTTTTTCATTGTGATATATTTCAAAAAACGCATAAGAGTATTCCAGCATTTCTTTGCACTCTGCATAATCTGCATCGCTCTTATGCTCTTTCTTTTCCAACACATTCCATGCATAGATATATGTCAGGCTGGACAGCCACCCAAGCGCATCCGTCTTTACCGACATTCGGATTCCACTCACCAAATCTCTATTGGCAGCTTCAACCAGTCCTTTTTCTCCCAGCAAATCTCCGCGCCCTAATGTATACATGATATAATTTGTATTGCGCTCATAGGTCAAAGGCTCTCCTTCTGCCGGTTTCAGCATGGAAAAATATTTTTCTGCTTCCTCATATTCCCCCCTTTTGCTGTGAAAACGGAACAACGTCTGAAATAATCCCCATTCATTTTCAAACAGTATAAGATCTTGTGCACAATTCTCCACAGGCAACGTCAGATTTAAGATCCGTAAAATCTCTTCCGCCGAATACTCATCTACAAACCTTGATCCCAACACTCTTACCATATATTGTTTACTGTTTATCAAATAGAGCTTATATTCATCTGTTATTTCATTTATTATTTCCTTCAATTCCCCATACTTTTCTATCGTTTGCAAATCCTTGAGTCGATTAATTTTCTTGAACACTTTGTAATCATAAGTGTCAACACTCGATATATACTTATCTCCCGACAATTTCAGCCGCTGTAGTAATTGAACTCTCAAGGTGTCATTCAGTTTGTGCCGCTTATTCTCAAGCCTCGATATGGTGGTAACGTCACAGATGCCTGCCGCCAGTTCCTCCTGTGTCATTCCAAGCACTATCCTTCTCTGACGTATCACCTCATTTACATTAACCGCATGGCCCTCTCTGTATCTCGGGAAAAACTTTTCCGCCCTCGTTACCCCATATCTTTGGTTCATCCGCTTTAAAGTCGCAAGCAACCCGTACTCTTCTGCCGAAGCTTCACCAAGCACTTCCCGGCACCTTATGATTCCTTCTTTTAATTCCGCAAGAAGCACAAGCAGATCGACTCCCACTGTCAGTTCATAGGTTCTCTCCCCGATTTCCATTGCCTTTTGATATTGACCGTTACCGATATAACAATTCATAAGCCAGTATCCGACATGTCGGTAAAGCAGATCCCTCTCTGATCTATCATACCGTTCCTTTTCAAGACAATTAATAATCTTATGATACAGTCTGATTGCCTTACTCTTTTCACCCCTCAACTCAAGATATCGCACATACTGCTGTGCCAGCAGCATCTCCATCCGGCTCAGATAATACTCCTCTATGTGTTCAATCTCAAAATCTGCAAATGTATAGCTGATACCCTCCATGAGCTTATACATACATTCGTTTATTTCTCTTCCTGTCTTATGCATAATCTCACATTCCGCAAGGCAGAGAAACTGCTTATGAATGTGATTTCTGGTATGTTTTTTATATCTGTCCAGTTCTCTTTGCGCTTCTTCATATTTTCCATCATCTATGCATTCATATATGTATAACCGCTTCCGCAACTGTTCATATTCATCAAAGTTTACGAGCACAGTAAATCTCCCACTGTACTTTCCAAGTCTTTCATAAAGACTGTCAAACAGGAGCTTCTCCGCGCTTCTGTCTCCGTTTTCAATTCTGGCAAGCTGCCCTATTGAGCATAAGCCCCTAGCAAGCGTTGTCAGCTTGATATTCTCAGCCGTTCTGATATTTCGAATAAGTTTTCCCGAATATAGCATTGAATCTCCTGTCAAATATTGCATTTTTCTGTCGCACTTTATTTATTATACATCAAAGCGCTTCTTTTTAAAACTATTATTTGTAATTTTATTTATTTTTGTGATGCTATGATGAATTTAGGTGTTTACATTGAGTTAGTTTCTTACCGGATTCGTACCTCCGCTCCAACACCATTAATAGAGGGGTGAAATATTTCTATATGTAGGATAGGGAAAATAGAATTCCTGCCTGAAAGAGAAAAAGTATAACTCAGGCAGGAAAATAGCAAGCTTATAAGAAAGACTTCCTGGCTAGGAAGAAGAAAGTGCATTCTGGGTAGGAATATCTATCGTCAGTCCCACCTTGAGCTGCTTCACCATATCTCCCAGCTCCTCCTTGAGGACTTCAAAGGACTTTGCGCCGGTGCAGTGTCCGGTGTAGACCTCCTTCACGCCTGTCTCGCGGATTCGCCTTGCGAGAGCGGTGACCTCCTCACGGCTCTTGCCGAATATGTGGAAGCCTCCGATCAGCATGGCAACCGGCTTGTCAAACGCGCGGGCTGCCTCGTTGATAATATTATCCGCACCGCCATGACAGCAGCTGTTAAACACCACCAGTCCCTTGTCTGTGTCAAAGACAAGGCTCTGCTCATGTGAAAAGTCATCCGGCGTCCATCTGTGCCCATTCTTCACATACATATTGTTTGCCTTGCCGACCTTTTCAAGTCCCGGCGTATCATGCGGTATCAGGTACACGCGGTCGCAGAGCTTGTATTTTCCTTCGACCTGAACGATCCTGTCCGGATAATCCTGAAGGATGTTTCTGGGGATTCCGATATATTTATGAATAAACCATTTCTTGAAATAACAATTCTCGCCGGACGGCTTTCTCAGATAAAATTTTGCCTTGGAATTATCCTCAAAAAAGGGACGCATTCCGTCTGCATGATCATAATGTGCATGGGACAGAACCGCATAATCCACATCTGCAAGCGCCAGCTTCATTTTCTCCGCATTCTGTACAAAGAGGGACGACGCTCCCGTGTCGAGCAGAATCTTCTTATCGTCCGTCTCAATATAAATGCTTAAGCCCCATTCTCCCTTCATGCTGTCAAAACCAATATTGTCTACTAAAACTCTTGCCTTCATATTCATCCTCTTTTTATGTAGATTTTTTGCAAAACATGCCTGCGGTGGTCTGTACATTCTGCGCAACGTCACTTACGCATGGGAAAATTCCGGGAACAGTAGCTTCTGCTCCGCAAAATCCTTCATACCATCTCCCATATAGTAGAGCGCATAATCCTCCCCGCCGTCGTAGGGAGTTACTGTGAACAGTTCCTTCTCATCCCCGCAAGGGGTGAATCCCAGCAGAACCTCCTCAAACGCAAAGGGCACCCGGCAAAGCACTTCTTTTACACTGACATGCTTTGCGCTGACAATGCTCTGCAGACGCAGCTTCGTTCCTTCCAGCTCCATGACAGCAAAGCTGTCCAGTTCGGCGCAGTAATACACGTTTTCCATTCCCGCCGTGTAAAAGGTCTGCAGGCCGAAGCGGTTCGTCTGATCCAATGCAGCGTTGACCGCCGCCGTGCGAAGCAGCTCCAGATATTTGTTTTTCAATGCGCTGTCCTGACCGTCCACGGGCTGAAAGGTCGCCGTCCTGTTATCGTCTGCCACCTTGCTTTCCCGCAGAAGCAGCGCCGTCTGTTCCTTCGTCAGAGAACACTGACATTCCATTGTCCTCTGAAAACCGAGCTTCTCATAGAAGCCGGTCGCCTCAAGATTTGCAAACAGATATATCGCATCCGCCTGATCCTTGTATTCTTCTATCACCTTCTGCATCAGCTGCGCAGCATAGCCTTTGCGGCGGTGCTCCTTTGCCGTCATGACTGTGCCGATCTGGATATAATGCTTTTTCTGTCCATTCTGTTCAAAGTACATCTGATTCACCGATACGTTCGCAACCAGCTTCCCGCCCTCCTCATAGGAATACGGAATATACTCGCCCGTGTAATATCCTCCTGTGACCCAGCTCTCGAAATCAATGTAAAAGGTTTCCTTCGCCAGGGTATTCAGCTCCCCTCTCAGAGCCGCATCGCTCATATAGTCCTTAACAAATCTCATTTCCTTGTCTGTCCCCCCTGCCGGAAGCCTTTTTGTCTCACGCTCCGCCTTCCTGCGACGTTTCTCCTCTTCCTTCAGCTGCCGCTGTTCCTCTTCCTGCTCCAGCTTCAGGCGCTTCTTTTCCTGCTTTTCCAATGACTTTTCCCGCTGCCGTACCTGCTTCGCTGCCGCCTTCTCAATCTCTGTAATATAACGATCTGCCTTCCTGCGATTCTTTCTGTCAACCCGATAAGGATCATACAAGAAATAGGAAACTGCGCCGAGCATCAGGATAACAACGCCTGCCACGGTACACACCGTCACCAGAAAATCAAATTCCTGAAAGCCCTGCTCATAGCAGGTGAAAATGGTAAGCATGACCGGAAACAGTAAAATATACAGACCCTTCGTCAGAACGTCTAACAGAGCAAGCTGCTTTCTGCCGTTGGAGAGCAGCGCCCCCTCTATCGCGGTATACAGCGCCATGAAAAGACTGATATTCGAGCCGAAGCCGTGAAGCACACCACAGATTGCGAACAGCACCAGTGACAGGAAAAACATTGCGAAGGCAATTCCCTGATACAATGCGTTCTTATATTCCCGCATTCCCTCCAGCTTGTCCTCACTGATCCCATGCATCTTGTATACATCCCCACGGATGCGTCGTTCCAGCTGCTCATTATACTGGCGTTCCTCTCTGGTTTCCCGGAGGGAATCCTCCACAGATAAGCTCATCCGGTCTATGTATTCCTGTTCCTGACGGACACGTTTTCCCCGCTGCTTTTCCAGCTCGCTTTGCCTCTCAGCTTCATTCTGCAGCTTCATAACCTTTCCCGCGCGGGGCGTTGCAACGCTGTCACTGCCCTGTTCTACGACTTCAATCTTCTTCCCTGCGTCTTCCATCTTCATTCCTCTTTTCTGTAGCCCGCATAGACAATTTGCAAAATTCACGAATTTCAAATATCCGCTGTGCATTGTGCGCAACGTCACTTGCAAAGGCGTATAAAAAGCTCCCGATGCGCCTCAAAAAACTCAAAGTACATCCTCGTATTCTCCAGTTCCCACCAGTTCCGAACCGTTGCGGGGCATGCATCCAGATCATAGATCCTCGCCCCTCTCATCGCCAGCAGGAACGGCGAATGCGTCGCAATGATAAACTGGCATTCCTCGGCATATGCCTTCTGTTCCAGAATTTTCACCAGCTCCAGCTGGAGCCTCGGCGACAGGCTGTTCTCCGGCTCGTCCAGACAGTACAGGGTGCGATCCCTGAACTTGGACTGAAAGTAAAGCAATGCCGTCTCTCCATTGCTGTTTCCCGCCATCTCCGTTCCCGCAAAGCGGTTGATGAACTGCCGTCTGGATTGGGTCTTTCTCCGAGCCTGCACCTGCATCCGCAGCTCTTCCATGTCGTCCATGCTGTTCACTTTCACCATACCCGGTGTAAACTTCAGCCGCATATATTCTTCCTTTGCCGCCACCCGGTTTTCGCTGATCTCATCGTTGTTCGTCCGCATTGTCAGCATATAGTCAAAGACATCATCACTGGTAATGATCCTGCTGCCGTTGGGAATGCGGAGCGGATCTCCCTCCTCATCGCTTCCCAGAAATGCCTGACACGCCTCCGTATACCGCGCAAAGGTCTCGCCTGTGTTGTACGGTGCGATCCGCTTTAGCTGTAACTTATTTGCTATGAGATTCAGCAGGGTGCTTTTCCCGGAGCCGTTGCCTCCATAAAAAATCGTCACAGTAGAGAAATCAATCTGTGTCAGCTTTTTCCGAGGAAATATACCACAGGGGTAGGGATTGTCCACATAGGCAAACTGTCCACCGTTTTCCATTCCCTGCTCCAGTAAAATACCCTCCTCCCGCACGGTATCCGGGATAAGGAAATTCGTCAGATACAGATTTAACCCGACGGAACAGCCCTCTGATTCAGAATTCTGCCTTGCTCCCTGTTTTGCTCCGAGCCTCGGATCACTTTCCTGCTCATTCTCCTGTACCGGATTTTCTCCAAAGTCCATATAAGGGCGATCCGCATATAACATCTGAAGCACCATGCCCTGTCTGGAAAGAATCTCCTCCTTATCACCGCTGGTCTTTAAAACAGACAGCATTTCCACCGCATATTCTTCCTGCAATTTTTCATTCATGGATGCCACCGGCTTTAAGACGGCTTCCACCGCCGCATTGTCAAGCATGCCATCCTTCCGGACTTTCTGTAGCAGCCCCACAAGCCGATGTAAGTTCTCTATCTCCATCACAGACCTCATTTCCTGCTTTCTCTGTTATATATAAATCAGCTGTTACCCATACTTAATATAACAAATTCATCGGCAATGTTCAATTACATTTTATACGCGGTTCACCGTATCTGTCAGCCCTTCGGAAAGCTTACTACAAAGGCTTCCCTATATTTTTCCCATACCGTTAAAAATTCTTCCTCTGTGATGTCTCTCACGTCGCCGTTCTCTTCCATATAGTAGGACTCATTCGCGTCTTCATCGTATTCCACATAAATAGCTTCCGCTGTTTTCATTTCTCCATTCTGCCAGTCAATTTCAAGGCGATGTATGCCATGCCCTCCCGCCTCGTAGATACCTGTTTTATCATATGCGATGGGATAAGCAGTTCCCGTGCTGGCGGCCAGCCCGATCTGCTTTATGACTCCATCAACCGGATAATACACATCACACCACAACGTTGCCCGCTCTCCCGAAATGTCATCGAAGGTCATATCTTCCGACGTGACAAGCAGCACCGGAAGCGGCGCATTTGTCTCTATAATTGCAAACAGCTCATTCTCCTTCAAATTTCTGATTGCTTCACCGTAAATATCTGCATACTCACTGCTTATGGCCTCACCCGCAGGTGCTATGTTTTCCTGATATTCTCTTGAGGGATTTGTCAGAAAGCAAACGGCAACAATAATGCAGACTACCATTGCCAGAACCGTAACTCCGAGTGCGGTTTTCTTATAATTCAACACCGATTTCACTCTCTCCCTGACACCGATCTCGCCGAATGCCAGAGGGCATGACAACACCAGACGTCTCTGGTTCGCACATGCCAACAGTACTCTGGAGTATTCCTTTTTATCATCAAAGCTCATGTCGCTGATTACTTTTTCATCACAGGCGAGCTCAATATCCTTACACAGCAGAACGTAGGCAACCCAACACAACGGATTGAACCAGTAAATGCACAAAAGCAGGTAACTGAAAGGTTTCCAGAGATGATCCAGCCTTTGCAGATGAGCGTTTTCATGTGCAAGTATGTACTCCTTCTCCTCTCCATTCAAGGATGAGGGAAGATAAATCCGCGGCCCGACGCTTCCCATGATAAAGGGAGATTTCACCCTGTCACAGAGATAGATATTGCCCTCATCCCGTACCGCCTCCCTTACCGTGAGGTGCAGCCTGACCATGCTTCCTACGGCAATCACAAGAAGAATTATCGTTCCACACAACCATATACTTCCCGCAATTTCCAGAGCAATCTGAAGCGGGGCTGCACTTTCCGAGCTCTCATAGGCGAAGGTATCTCTCAGAAGCGAATTGATAGTATCTCTCACGACCGGCAGATTACTGTCCACCGATGGCACATAGGGCAGGATTTCTCCCTCCATCATCGTATTGTATTTTATCGGCTCGGAACTTGGCTGTAAGCTGAACACGCTCTCGACGGAAAAGGGGATCATCAGCCGGATTGCCACCACACCCCACAATATACAATTCATCCACTTAGGCATCCTGCGAAACACAAAACGGATACATATCACCACCAGAATCAGCCATCCGGCTGTAATGCTTCTATTCAAAAGCCCCCCGAAAATCTCCCCCATACTCATTCTTCCTCCATATTCAAGGTTCCTCAGCCTGATCAATCATCCTGCGTATTTCTTCCGCCTCCGCCTGCGTCAGCTTCTTATTCTGCGTAAACGCTGCGATAAATGCCGGAAGAGAGCCCGCAAAGCTGTCCTCCACATACTGTCTGCTCTGTCTGGAATAAAATTCTTCCCTTGAAATGACCGCTGTTACCAGACCATTTTCATTCCGGAACAACCCCTTATCGATCAGCCTTCTCAGAACATTATGGGCTGTCGTTCGCTTCCAGTTAAATTCCACCGCAGTCATTTTTACCAGCTCCGAGGATGTCACAGGTTCATGCTCCCAGATCATATCTGCATATCTCGCCTCAATCACACCTAACTGAATTTCCATAATATTCCTCTTTTCTGCGCACATTCTTTGCGCATAGCGAGTTTGTGTCAAGTGCACGCAGACACAAATCTCGTGATCGAAAAATTATATTTTTCAATCTTAGTCCTCCTTATACGCAATAGACCACAAACAGTAGTCTTGTTTACAGTCTACTGCTTGTGGTCTCACTTGTCAAGGGCTTTCCGAAAGCCTGCTTGTTGTCTATGAAATTTTCTATTTACATTTTTGCAACTTTAAATTTCTGAATCAATCCGCGCAGATTCTCAGCTTCATTGCTCATTTCCTGGCTGGCAGCTGCACATTCCTCGGATGTTGCTGAGTTCGTCTGTACAACATCATTGATCTGCTCAATGCCCTGATTGATCTGATAGATTTCCGTAGTCTGTGTCTCCAGCGTATCCGCAATGTTGGCAACCTCTTCCGTGATGGTCTTAGAGCTTTGTGCCACCTCTTCCAGCTTGGCAGCCGTCTGGCCTGCGATCACCATACCTTTTTCCACCGCTTTAACCGAAGTCTCAATCAGCAAGGAAGACTCTTTTGCAGCCTGCGCGCTCTGATCAGCCAGAACATTTACCTGATTCGCTACAACTGCAAATCCTCTTCCTGCCTCACCCGCTCTTGCCGCCTCGATTGAAGCATTTAATGCCAACAGATTTGTCTGCGCCGCTATCTCATTAATCGTTGCAATGATCTTGTCGATCTCCTTCGATGCCACATTAATCTCATTCATGGAATCGACCATTTCACGCATCTTGCTATTGCTATCCAAAATTGAGTTGCCGAGTTCATCCACTCTTCCACTGATTTCTTTTGCAGTCTTGGAATTCTGCGCTACCTGTTCGGACACGTTTTCAACTGTCGCAGTAAGCTCCTCGACAACAGCCGCCTGATTAGTAGCTCCGTCTGCAAGGTCGCTTGAGCTTGATGCCACCTGCTCCGCTCCCTCGAAAACTTCGTCAGACACATGTTGGATTCCCTTAACCGTGTCTGCCATGCTTTTTTCAAATGCCATAAAGGAATTTAAAATACCAATGAAATCGCCCCTCCATTCCACTTCCGGCTGAACGTCAAAATTGCCCTCTGAGAACTGCTTCATTGCACGGTCAATGTCATCCACATAAGATCCCAGAATACGAATGGACTTGCGCATGCTGTGTGCCAGTCTTCCGATCTCATCGTCCGAATGGTATTCCAGAGTGCTGTGCAGATTGCCCTCCGTGAGTTCCTGCGCAACATCCTCGATCTGATGTAAGGGAACCAAAATCGTTTCCATCACTCTTCCGGCCGTTTTCCTTGCCAGAAGAACTGCTAAGATCAGACAGACAACAATAACACCAATTCCGGCAAACGCAAGAATTACCGTAATCCTGACCGCCCGGTTGCTTGCTTGATCTGTCACCTCATCCAGCTTCTTACCGATCTCTACCGTCTTATCCAACGCCGGAGTACATTCGTTTATAATTGCAACGGTTGCCTCATCTATCTTACCGCTCTTAATCTGTTCCATGATAGAATAGCCGACATTTCCCCATGCTGCCAGAGAATCCGAATATTCCTTATAAAGCTCAGCCGAAACGACTCCTGTTCCCTTCAACGCTTTCAATTCAGCATCGACCTCTGCGAGCTGGTCTTCTACATTCTGTTCATAGCTGTCATAGGTGGATGTGTCACTGTTCAGTGCCATTTCTCTGATATTTCTTGCAGCGGAATTGACATTCAATCTGCATATCTTCACCGCGGTATCTGCGCGCTGTACTCTTTCAACATAATTCAGCATGTTCGCAAACAGTACTCCGATAATCACCACAGAAAGCGCACCAGATATCAGCATCATGATGATAACCTTTCTGTAGCCATAGCTTATTCTTTCCTTCAAATGCATTTTTTCCAACGGCATATCTCATTTCCCCTTCTCTTATATTTGTAAAAATTGGAACTATTTTCTATATAGCAAAAAATTTGTTTGATGTCAATCGGGGTAATGTATAGAATACAAAATTTTTATATTTCCAGTCGCAAAACCTTCCGAACAGCTCAGCGCTTCAGTCAATTCAATGGACATACCAAGCTTCTGATGATATGTGGCATTTGCAAATGCTACATGTCACTCAAAATATTCGTCTATGTAATTGCGTAAGACTGATATATTAATCGGTGCTTCCGATGTCTCGTGTAGTATTAGTAGATTCTTGCCCAGCAAATACCCATTTTGCTCGTAGATGTCCAGTTTATTCAAACTTGAATTATAGTAATTTGTCTTATCCATCATTCCTAAGTGTTCTAACATGTACACTTGTCTGGTTCTTTTATTTAAAACCATAAAATCAGGTCTGAATATCCTCTGCTGTTTTCCCACAGTCAGTTCTATGGGATATTCATACCGATAGGGAATGTTATGTGCTGCTAATTCATCTGATATTATTTTTTCTGACTTGGAACGGACTTTTTCACCTTTGATTGTTGTAAAATATGGTTTACCATCCTCCCACCGTTCCGAAGCCTCGTATCTCACCGTCATCCACTCTTCCACAAACTCATCCAAGGGCTGTTGTATCGGAGTAACAATCTGCCTTCGTCCATAACATAGAT